>JAZQFL010000083.1:0-5976 GCA_045539485.1 Eubacteriales bacterium | reverse complement strand
CCGTTTTCCAGAATGCCGCGCCCACACCCTTTTCCCAATTTCCGCTCCGTGCGTTCTGAGCACCGTAGGGAATGGTATAATAATCGGCAAATGCGCGGAAGTGGTCTATGCGAAGCGCGTCATACATTTTAGCATTTTTAATCAGGCGTTGCTTCCACCAAGTGTATCCGCTTTTTTTCTGATAGGTCCAATCGTATATGGGATTTCCCCAAAGCTGACCGTCCTCGGAAAAATTATCGGGCGGACAGCCCGCAACAGCCTTCGGCTTGCCGCTTCCGTCAAGCATAAAAAGCTCGGGGTGGAGCTCGGCATCACAGCTTGATGAGTCAAGATATATCGGGATATCACCTATAATGCGTATGCCCTTGGCATTTGCATAGGTCTTTACCCTTTGCCACTGAATATAGAACTCATATTCGCAGAATCGGCGGAAAAACTCGGCATCCGCGCTTCCGTAATCTGGCAGATTTTCGGATGCCCAAAGGCAGTATTCCGCAATGCGGGGCTCGCTTTCCGCGTATGCGTTTACGGCATCGCGTAATTTTCCGTCCGCACGGCTTGCGGCTTTCGCAAGCAGGGGCATACGGCGCGCTTCAAAATCCTCAAGCTCCATAAGATAGGGGGAGCGCTGTTTTGCGCCTTCAAGCTCCTCTGCGGTGATAAGTCCCTCGCTTGAGAGTGTGGGCAGGTCGATAAAGTACGGATTGGTACTAAAGGCGGAGGCGGATTTATAGGGAGAGCCGAACTCGTCGGGCAGGCAGAACGGGAGAGTCTGCCACGCACTAAAGCCGCCGTTTGCCAGCATATCGACAAATTCAAATGCCTCCTTACCGAAGGAACCGCAGCCGAAATCTCCCGGCAGGGATGATATATGCAATAAAACGCCGCTTCCGCGGCTTGCGGTGTTTTTCATAGTATGTCCTTTAATATCTCAAGGGTGTATTTCATCTCCGTGTCATCCTCATCGGTAACAGCGAAGGTGATGGTTGGGCGCTCGATATATTCGGTAAGCATATCGCAAAGCCTGTAGGTATCGCTTTCCTTTGCAAATGCTTCCTTCGGGGGAAGCGGGGAGAGCGTTTTTGCAAGCAAGCCGTCCTCTTCAAGGATGGTGGCAAAATGCTCGTCATAATAACGGCTTCTGATATAGCTCGAAAAATACCATACCGCCATACGGCACGCAACAAGCTCCGCCTCGGTCTCGTTAAAGGCTTCCTTGCCTGCGATAACGGAATCGGCAGAAACGTACTTCGCAATTTTATACACGCGCTCTCCGCGGTGGTTAAATACGGCAAAGGCGATCTTTGCACCGCCCTCTGCGGGCTTTCCCGCACTTGTTAAACGGTAATTCAAAATATATGTTCTCCGTTTCTCAGCGATTTATTAATCTATAGAATATTTTATCACTCGTACTCTGTTTTATCAAGTGCTTTGCTTAATTTAACGTTTTTTTGCATTTACAAAAATCTTAACCCGATATACAGAAAACATTGGAAAAGTGTAAAGCGTGTTGACAACAAAAATGCGTTTTTTTATAATTAAACCGTACAGTAAAACTCTTTGCGCGAGGTGGATATGAAAAGATTTTTGTGTTTATTCGCTGTTTTTATACTCATTTTTACAGCTATTCCCGTTACCATAAATGCGGCGGAGGAAAAAATGAACGTAGTTTACGTATCCGATAAGGGAAACGACGGTGCCGACGGAAAAAGCTATTCCATGGCGGTAAAGACCCTTACGCGTGCGATGCGGCTTTGCTATGACGGGGGCACCATAGTTATTTGCGGACCCGTCAAGATAACCTCGTCATTCCAATCGCCTAAGACAGAGGGGCATATTACGATCACCTCCGTGTACGGCGGTGTGGATTATATGAAAACGTACAGCGCAAAGCTTTCGATCGGTGCAAAGTTCATCCTAGACGGCGAGTACACCCTGCGGGATATGAAGATAGAGACTACGCAAAAAAATATGGTAATCGTTTGCATGGGCAAGCGCGTGGTGTTTGACGAGGGAATTTCCTGCGCGGCGGCAAATGGCGCCAACCTTCCCAGTATTACCTGCGGAGATGCATCAAATTATCAAAACGGCGGTGCAAGAGTAACCGTAAACAGCGGTGAGTGGCTCCGTCTGCGCGGCGGTAACCGCGGTACGGGCGGATCGAAAAACGGCACGTATATTGAGATAAACGGCGGTACGTTCAGCTCTGTGGTGGAATGCGGAGGCGACAGCGATGCCTACGGCGATGCTTACATGCTGATAAACGGAGGAACTCTCAACGGCGCACTCCGCGTTGTCGGCAGTACGGATCTTCACGGCAATGCCTATATTGCAGTTAAGGGCGGAACCATAAAATCTTTTAAGCTTTCCGACGGCGGTAAGATAAACGGAAAGGTCGAGCTATATATCACCGCATCGGGCGGTACATACAATGTTTCTAAGGCGTATACAACGGGCGGTGCCACCGTAGTTCGCTCCGCAAAGCAGACAGTAAGCGGAAGCTGTGAGCTTATAAGCGATCAATCAAAGGCAGAAGCGGGTGTTAAGCTGGTTGAGGATGCAATTAATGCGGAATTTACCAAGCTTCAAAATGCACGCGAGGAGAGAATAAACTGCTGGTTCGGTTCCTTTGACGTAACAAAAACGGGCACTGCAAGCCTCGGTGTAAAAGAAGAAAATAACAGCGTGGAGCTTCTCTCCGCAAATATTGAGGTTAAGGAAGATAAATTCAATTTCGTCGGTGCTGTAGCCTTATTGCTTGCAGTATCGGCTGTTGTCGGCGCATTTATCCTTTGGCGCAAAAACGGCACCAAGGCGGCAATGTCCGCGCTTCTGTGCCCTATACTGCTTGCGGGAACGGTAAGCCTTTTCGGATGCGAGAAGCCTCCCGTGACCTCGGATACCACAGACACACCTACAGATACCACCGAAATAACCGATACCACAGCGCCGATAACAGACGAAAATGAAATCGGCTGGACACTTTACGGAAATGCCGAAAAATCGGATGCTCTTCAGCTCTCCGCGCCCGCATTCGCATTCTCCGACGATAAGCTATTTAAAAACTCCCGAATAGAGCTTACCTTTAAGGTTACGGAGGAGGGCAAGGCGTATTTCTTTGCCCCCGTAACTCCCAAGGAAAGCGACGGGCTTCAGATAACAGGATACTGCTTTGAGGCGGATTCCGAAAATGATACCGTTTCCGTTTACTACGTTACAAAGAACCTCAGATACCCCATAGGCACAAAATACTGCAAGCTGGATGTCGGCGTTGAATATCCCGTTACGATCGTTTTTGAGACTCTGAATACCAGAAGGATAACCTTCTATCTCAACGAAAATCCCCTTGATGAGGATCCGTACCCCAAGTATGAATTGGTGCTTGATAAAAAGTCAAGCGGGCAGGTCGGATTTGCCTGTATGGAAGGCAAGGCGGAGATAAGGCTCGCGGGCATCAAGGAGTTTGAAAGCACCGTAGAAGAGGGGCTTACGTATACAAACCCCATAATCACGGAAATGACAGACCCGGATATGTTCTACCACGATGGCAAATACTATCTCTACGGCTGCCGCAACTCCGACTCTAACAACCTCTACTGCTATGTTTCCGATGACGGAGTTAACTTTACCGATGCGGGAATAGTAATGCACGGCAAGGACGTATGGGGTGATAAGGTCTTTAAGGCGGCAAATATCCTTTATCATGACGGATATTTCTATATGTTCTATCTCGCAAATCTCAATTCCGGTGAAGGAATGGAGGCGTACGCATATTCCACAAGCCCCCTCGGCCCATTTATCTCGGACACTAAGACACCGCTATACGGAAGGGACGACCAGATAGGCGGACAGCCGTTTGTAGATGAGGACGGCAAGATATACCTTGTGCACGTGCGCTACGGCCATGGCAATGAGACTTGGCTTGTTGAGATAGAGTGCGATAAGGGCAAGGTAACTGTTAAAGAGGAGACTTATACCAAGCTTCTCGAAGCAAACGAGGAATGGGAGAATGCGATAGCTACCGTTCTTGAGTGCGGATATATAATTAAGCACAATGACCTTTACTACCTCATTTATGCGGGCGGTAACTACAACTCAACCTACGGAGTAGGTTTTGCGGTTTCGGAAAATATCAAGGGCCCCTACGAAAAGTACGAGGGTAACCCTGTGCTTACTTATACCGATCAGGCATACGGCAACGGCGCCGCAAGCGTGTTCCCGTCGCCCGACGGAACGGAGTACTTCTTTGTTTACCTGCGCCACGAAAGCTCGGTTTCCGTAAGACCGCTCAATACGGCAATGGACCGCTTTAAGTTCGTTAAGCGCGCAGACGGATACGATATCATCTCCGTTTACGGCCCGACTACAACTCCTCAGCCTGCCCCCTCCAATAACGGCACGACAAAGGCAGGCGAGCTTGACAGATTCCAAGACTAACAAGAAAACTCCCGAACATCAGCTTCGGGAGTTTTCTTGTTTAAGTGTAAGCTTATTTGCTTTTCTTGTGCACATCAGCCACAGCGCAGCCCACGCGGCGGCGGAAATGGGGATCAGCACCGTTACGAGCCACACGGCATTTTCGTTAAGAAAATGCTCGGATGCGAGGTTTGCGGCATACGACATATCCGAGTAGCTGAAAAGTATCAGCATAATTGCGTAATACACGGCAAGCAGGGTAAATATCGGCACGGCGACGCGGCAGGTGCGGGAAACAACGCTTTTTTTCTTGCCTTTGCCCCAAAGCACCGAAAGCACGGATGCGGTGAATACGGTTTGCGACAGCATAAGTGCGGAAACAAACGTAATAAACAGCGCAGTAAAGTTGTGCTTGAGTGTGTAAAAAATACTGTATGCAAGCCCCTCGCTTGCGGATGTGCCGCAAACGGCGGCAAATGCAAATGATACAAGCTGGGAAGCGGTTGCCGCTACAAAGCCCGATAGCAGTATTGCAGAGCAGATACGGGCGGAATTTCCGTCCTGCTTACGGGGAAAAGAGCGGTACGTAAATAATATGTTTGCGCCCACAGCACAAATTACGGAAACAAAACAAGCGGTCAGATACACAGCGAGGTAAACACCGTCGGAGACGGCGCATATAAGGCAGATAAGACCCGCTATAACGGGGATAAGAGCAAAGGGAAGTGAACGGAGCAGAGAATATTTAAACGCTCTCACAAACAGTTTTTCGCCCGTTTGGGCGCGTTTGTCACTCATTGTTTTTCCTCTCGTTTAAAATGGCGTAAAGCTCGCTTTTTGTCATTCCTCTGTCGGCGGCAGCAGCTTTAATTGCATCCATGCGCTTTTTGCCTGCGTTTTCATAATGGGCAACGTGCTCTTCGGGTGTGAGGGCGGAGAGGGTCTCCTTTTCGCTTCCCGCGGTAAGCGCCTTCCCGTCACCGCCTTCAATGACGATAACGTACTCGCCTCTCGGCTCGGCTTCGTCATAGAGCGCGGAAGCACGTGCAAGGTCGGTGCGTACTATCTCCTCGTTTAACTTTGTAAGCTCACGGCAAACGGCGCATTTGCGGTTGCCGAGCGCAGTGTAAAGCTCCTTGAGTGTCGCTTTTACTCTGTGCGGAGCTTCATATAGAATTAATGTTGCGGGAATGGCACGGATAAGCTCCAGCCTCTCGCGCTTTTCTTTGTTCTGGCGGGGCAGAAAGCCCTCAAAGAAGAATTTATCAACGTCAAGTCCCGAAAGCGCTACAGCGGTAATTGCCGCACACGGACCGGGCACTGCGGTAACGGGGATATCAGCATCCGCACAAAGCTTAACAAGGTCCTGCCCGGGGTCGCTTACGGCGGGCATACCCGCATCGGTTACAAGCGCACAGCTTTTACCCGAAAGAAGCAGGGAAACGATCTCCCCGCCTCTTTCCGCGCGGTTATGCTCATAATAAGATATAAGCTCCCCGCGTATGCCGAGGCAGGAAAGGAGCTTGCCCGCTACGCGCGTGTCCTCTGCGGCTATTATAT
>JAZQFL010000082.1:0-14070 GCA_045539485.1 Eubacteriales bacterium | reverse complement strand
AAGAATTATCCACGCGGGAACTGCGGTAGGATTTACAAAATACATAATAAGCACGGCAACCGAGCCGCCCGCAACGGCAAAGCCGTAGCCTATAGAAAGAAAATAAACGAACTTATAAAAGCCGACAGCGCAAAGCACGGCGCAAACGGCAAAAAGAATTCCTAAAAGCGACCAAGGCATAATTATTTACTCTCCTTTCCGAAATAGCTCTTTAGATACTCACTGAAGCTTGCTTCCCCCGTGCAGGTATCGCCCACAAGATCGTGGCTTAAGGTCCACTTGGAGAAAAGAATTATATCGTGCTTACCCGCCTTCTTTATCTTGGGCAAGTTTGCAAGGACACCGAAAAGCCAGATGGGCGCCCATTTGATCTTAAGGGGCTTTTCTGCCGCATCGAAGCACATTTTTGCCATTTCCTCGTATGTATAAGTCTCCTTGCCGCCTATGTTGTAGGTTGCATTGGTGTCGTTTATGTGCTCTACGATAAATGCCGCAAGATCGGGGCAGTCAACAACGTTTGCCTTAACTCCGCCATAGCCCTTAAGCAGCTGCATCTCGCCCTTGTCAACATAGGGCTTAAAGACCTTTGCAATGTCATAGAAATATCCCGTCGGGCGGTAGATCACCCAGTCCATAGTTCCCTTTTTGAGTTCTTGTTCAACAAGATACTTTGCGTGGAGCATGGGTACCTTTTCGGCACCGGGCTCATCGCAGGAGATAACGGAAACGTAATTGAATTTCTTAACTCCCGCGCGCTTTGCTTCCTCATAGAGGTTCATATTTCCCTGATAATCGATATCGTATGCGGTAAACTTAGTAGACGCACCCGTAAGACCCATAGTGGTAATAACGGCATCCGCGCCTTCGCACAGTCCCTTCAGGGTTTCGGGGTTTGTAGCATCAATAGGGACAAAGGTATATTTACCCTCCGTTCCCTCAACCTTTCCTTCCTTCAGATCGGCGGCAATCACCTCGTATCCCTTGGTGCATAGGGATCTGAGAATTTCGGCTCCGAGATTGCCGAATGCACCCGCAAGAACAACCTTCATTTCCTTTTCTCCTTATTTTTTATTCTTTTCTTTAGCGCGCTTGTCGTTTATTATCTGCATATGCTCGGCGGTTACAAGCTCCACACCGTTCTCCCTTGCCCATTCAACACAGCCCTTGAGAACAAGCGGAAGGAACACACGCGGTACTCCGAGGATGGTCATAAGCGCCTCGTCGGTAAATTTGACCTTATCGTCTGCACGGTCAGCGGCATACCTTACGCTTTCAAGAGAAGCCTGACGCATCTGCAGAAGCTCCGCTCTCATACGTGTTTTTCTGTGGAACCAGAAGTTCTTGGAATCGCGGTAGCCGTAATCCACGGGCAAAGGCGGGAAATCCTTTGCCTTAACGCCGTTTATTATGGCATCGCTGTACTTCTTTTTCATAAGTATCTTATCGATACGCAAAATAAAGTGCGCGCCGAATTTGCTTGTAATACCGTTAAAATCGTGATAAGGTCCCTCATAGCCGTTAAGCTCCCCGGGGAGGTCCTTATCCGCTCCGTCAAGCTCGCGCACCCAAGTGCACTCGATAGCCTCAATAGCATCGGTAAGCACCATGGGGCGCTTTTCGCCCGTCTCCTCCTCAAGCATACTCGTTTCAAGCTTAAACTTGCACTTAGGCATCTTCTCGGAGGGCTTATCTCCTGGCCAAGAAAGCTTTACCGCCTCCTTGAAGGTTGCGGGCTTATCATCAATAAAATTAAGTGCGCATTTTCCGTTGCGGAGGATATTCTGCGCCGTGTTTGAGGAATTACGGCAGGAAAGAAGCATTGCGTAATAATCCTTGCCCGCTACGTAATAGGGCTGAACGAGAGAATAAGGTCCGAGATTGGTCGTTCCGTCCTCGCACAGCGTGCTGATTATAACAGTCGGCATTGGGAAAAACAGAGAGGTCTGATAGAAATTGTCAACGATGCGAAGATTTTCAAAGCTGCTCATGGTGTACTCCTTTTATTTAAATAATCTTTCAATAATCCTATAAAGCTCGTCAAATTCCTTGCCCGATACAGTCCACGTAAGCATTGATTCGGCTATAAAATCTGCAAGGAATGCGTCGCCTGCGTCACAAAGCGGCAGGATAATTTCGGCTATTTGCGACCTAAGCATTGAATGTCTTTCGGAAAACACGGTTGCAAACACCTTTGCGGCATCCTTATCGGAAAACAGATCGCGGTATGCTTCCGTATACGAGCGAAGTTCGCTGTACACAACGTACATAACGGCGCGGACGTCGCTTTTATCAGCATTCCTCATCCTATCAAGGCAGAGATGCCACTCGTCTGCCATAAAGGATGCAATAAGCATATCCTTTGAGGGGAAGTAATTATAGACCGTACCGACACCGAGACCGCAGGCTGCTGCAACGGAGCGCACGGTAGTCTTTGCGTAGCCGTTTTCGCATATCTGGCGCTTGGCCTCGGAGAGAAGCTGTTCTCTTACGTTTTCAATTATTTTCGGCAAATTCCTTCCTCCCTATTGATTTTTATGAACCTGTTCATTATAATTATAGAAGATTGATAAATATTTGTCAATAACTTGGCGGTGAAATATGTTGAACAGATCGAAAAAAATTAAGCTCTCAATTATAATTATACTCGCGGTGCTTGCGGTGCTGTTTTGCGCCTGTACGATTTACGTGTCGGACTACTACCGCGCGGATACGGAAGCAATATCCGCTTTTGCGGATGAATACACGATTACCGGCAAAGAGCTACGCGATGGCGTAATAGCTTACGAACCCGAAAACGCCGCCGTGGGCTTCATCTTCTACCCCGGCGGCAAGGTGGAATAGACTGCATACGAGCCTCTTATGATAGCCTGTGCCGAGAAAGGCGTGCTGTGCGTGCTCATAAAAATGCCCTTCAATCTTGCGGTGCTTGATATAAACGCAGCAGACGGAATAACCGAGCTTTTTCCCGATATTGAAAGCTGGTATATTGGGGGGCATTCCCTCGGCGGTTCTATGGCAGCATCTTACGCCGCAAATAACGGTGAGATATTTGACGGCGTAATTCTGTTAGGCTCTTATTCCACGGAAGATCTTAATGCTACGAAGGTGCTTTCCCTCTGCTGCAGCGAGGACGGGGTTATGAACCGCGACAAATATGCAAAATACCGCTCAAATCTCGCAAAGAACGTGGTTGAACAGGTCATTGATGGAGGTTGCCATGCCGGATTCGGTATGTACGGTCCTCAAAAAGGAGACGGCACTCCAACAATAACAACTGCGGAGCAAATACAAATAACCGCAGACCTGATCTCCGGGTTTATAAAATAAAAAAACGGCTGAAAGAAGAGGTGCTTCTTTCAGCCGTTTTTATTTTAAATTACTCCCGGGGCTTTGCGGGCATAACGATTGCCGCAATGATGTAAGCAAGAAGACCTGCACCTCCGCAAAGCGAGAACACTACCCACGCAAGACGGATGATGGTAGAATCTATACCGAAATACTCGCCGATGCCAGCGCAAACGCCGCAAAGCTTTTTATCTGTTGCGGACTTATAAAGCTTCTTTTCCATTATGCTATCTCCTTTCAAACACTTTGGGTCACTGAGTTGATTATACAGCACATTTAGATCCATTTCAAGTATATTTTGAAATATTGGCGAAAAAAGTCGAATGCTAAAAACTAAACCGATGGTTAAATACCCGAAAAGCACTTGCAATATCTATATAAATGTTATATTATTATTATGTATTGATTAAATTCCCCCAAGAAAAAGGAGCCGAAAATGAAAAGGTTTTTGAAGGCGATATCTATAGCTTTGTTAATATGCACGCTCTTTGGATTTGCTTCCTGCGGAGGAGCTGAGCTCCCCCCCGAGGATGACCGCACAGTAGCTACTGTAAACGGCAAGCACAATGTTACATACGACCTATATAAATATTTTTATCTCAACTACGCTTCCGCATATGACGCAAAGGATTTCGAGGGTGATAAGCGCCTTGAGACAGAGGCAGAGATCCGCACCCTTTGCGAGAACGCGCTTAAAAACGTTTTTGCGGTCGTTGACCTCGCAATGGAATACGGCATCACCGTAAACGATGCCTCTGTAAAGGAAAA
This sequence comes from Eubacteriales bacterium, assembly GCA_045539485.1. Taxonomy (GTDB): domain Bacteria; phylum Bacillota; class Clostridia; order Oscillospirales; family CAG-272; genus RUG12395. The sequence continues at coordinate 9,957 of JAZQFL010000082.1, read as the reverse complement.
CGTACAGCTCAAGGTAAACGAGGCAATAGACCAGTTCGGCGGAAAAAGCGAATACACTTCCGCCCTCGCGCAGTTTTATATGACCGACTCCGTTTTCCGTTTTATGATGGCGGTAGACGCGTGCGAGGACGATCTGTACGCTACACTTACCACGGGCCTCGGAATTATAGATAACTCCGATGAAACGGTAATGAATGCGATAAAAGGCGACGAATTCATCCGTATAGTGCAGGTGCTCGTTGCGCACGATAACGGTTTTTCCGATGCAAAGAACAAGGAGACCGCCGAGAAGGTGCTCCGCCTTGCAAAGGAAGGCGAGGATTTTGACAAGCTTATCGCCAACTATTCAAACGACTATTCCATGACCCAAGACGGCTATTACTTTACCTACGGCTATATGCTTGACGAGATCGAAGAAGCCGCATTTGAGCTTAAGGTAAACGAGATATCCCAGATAATCGAAACCGAAAACGGCTACCACATCATCAAGCGTCTTGAAAAGGATGATGATTTCCTTGCAACAAATTACGCATCCCTTAAGGCTCAGTACGAAAGCTGTAAGTTCTATGCGCTTATCGACGAGCGCGCAGCGGAGCTTACCGTTACCGTTAATGAGGTAGCTGACGAGATAGACCACAACCTTTTGGTGACAGAATGAAGCTGAAAAGAAACGGCATTGCCTCCGTATACAAGCGTCCGAAGGACAAAACTCTTATCTTCAATATTTTGCTGATAGTTGCAGTGCTTGTCCTTACGACCGTAATAACGGCGGCCTACGGCAACAAGCTGAAAAAGCAGGCAGGGCAGTTTGACGATACCCCCGCTCCCGATATTCCGCTTGATACAGCACCCCCGACAGGCGATACAGCAAATGCACAAAAGGATATAGCGGCGCTTTACGTGCCCGCATCCGCATTTGAAAGCAAGGAAGCCTTTGAAGCTGCGGTTTCCGCCCTTCCCGACGGATGCGATGCGCTTTCCATGATGCTTTACACGGCACAGGGCGGCGCGCGCTTTAAAGCAGACTGTGCTTCCCTTCTTTCCGTACCCGCACTTGAAAACGCACCCACGGCGCCCGAGATATTCCGCACGCTTAAAAGCGAAGGAATATACTCCTCCGTTATATTCGAAAGCCGTGCGCTTGCGGGAGGACTTGCCCCCGCGGAGCGCGAGGTGGTTGCCGCTTACGAGCATCTGCTTATCACCGAGCTTTACGCTTCGGGCTGTAACGAGTTTATTATCTACAACGCAAATATAACACCCGATACCGTAAACACTGTAAACGAATACTGCACAAAGCTGAAGTCTCTCTGCGGCGGCATCAAGGTAGGCATTTCCCTTGCCCGCGGTGCCGATGTGTCAAAAGACGGCTCCGTAATATACAGCCGTCTTAATTACGTTTACGATTTCCTGTGTCTTGACCTTACCGCCGCACTGTATGCGGATATTAATAATGCGCCCGAGCTCCTTATGTCCGAAGCCGCATCGGCTGACGGCACGGACGTGGAGCTTAGCGATATCGACTTTCCCACCCTTCGTGAGACTGTCGAATACGAGCTGCTGCACATCTCCCGTTACGAGATGCGCGTGCTGTTCAGAATAACGGACAATGCGACAGTAGAGGGCTGCAGCACCGTACTGCTTCCCTTCCTTGCGGATCTTTCGCTTTACTCCGTTTCCCTTGTAAGCGGCAATTGAGCCGATAAAGGACGAAAGTCCGAACATTGACCACTAAGGAAAGAAATGAATAAAAGAAAGTCTTACACTAAGCTTGGGATGATACTCGACTTTCTGAAAAACAGCAAGCGCTGGTTCGTGTTCTCCACGCTCAGCGCTTTGTTTGTTTCGGTATGCGAGCTTCTTTCCCCGCAAATAGTCCGATTCACCGTTGACTCGGTGATAGGAACCGAAGAGCCCGATTTGCCTGCTCCCGTGCTTTCCGTTATCGAAAAGCTCGGCGGGGCACATTCCTTCCGCGACAGACTGTGGATCATCGCGCTTGCGGTCGTAGCGGTTGCGGTATTTACCGTAATATTCAAGTACTGCTTTTCGGTATTCAACACCAGAGGTGCGGAAACGCTTGTAAAAAAGATGCGCGATACGCTGTTTAACCATATCGAGCGCCTGCCCTTTGCGTGGCATATGAAAAACCAAACGGGAGACATAATACAGCGCTGTACCTCGGATGTGGAAACGGTAAAGCGCTTCCTTTCCGAGCAGATGACGCAGGTATTCCGTATAGTTTGCCTGCTTACCATGTCGCTTGTATTTATGTTCTCCATGAACACCACCCTCTCCCTCATCGCGCTTTGTGCAATACCCGTAATTTTTGCCTACAGTATGCTTTTCCACAAGCGCATCAGCGGCTCCTTTGCCGAGTGCGACGAAAATGAGGGTAAGCTTTCCGCCATAGCACAGGAAAACCTTACGGGAGTGCGCGTTGTACGCGCCTTCGGACGCGAAAAGTACGAAATTGACCGTTTTGAAGAGCAGAACAACAAATACTGCTCCCTCTGGACCCGCCTTTCCATGATATTTTCCGTATTCTGGGGAAGCGCCGACCTTATCTCCGGAATTCAGGTAATGCTTATCATCGTAGTGGGTGCCGCGCTTGCCATAAACGGCGAGATCACCCCAGGCGAATACATTACCTTTATATCCTACAACTCAATGCTTATCTGGCCTGTACGTATGCTTGGAAGAATGATAGCAAACATAAGCAAGGCAGGCGTGTCGCTTGACAGAATATATTACATTATGTCAAGCGACCGGGAAAAGGATAAGGAAAACGCCCTTACCCCCGAATTTAAGGGTGCGGATATAGTTTTTGAAAACGTAAGCTTTGCTTACGACGGATGTCCCGAGCTTCTGCATGATATCAACGTAACGATTAAGGCAGGCTCCACCGTCGGCATACTCGGAAGCACGGGCTCGGGTAAATCTACCCTTATACACCTTATCGACAGACTCTACGATATCCCCGAGGGATGCGGCAGAATAACCGTCGGCGGTGTTGATATCGCGGATATCAAGAGCGAGCATCTGAGAAAGAACATCGGTATCGTACTGCAGGAGCCGTACCTCTTCTCCCGCTCTATTCGCGACAATATTGCCATAGCATGCGAGGATGCATCTATGGATAAGGTGCGCGAGGCAAGTGCCACCGCGGCATTTGAGGAAACGGCAGATTCGTTTACCGAAGGCTTTGATACCTTTGTGGGCGAGCGCGGAGTTACCCTCTCGGGCGGTCAGAAGCAGAGAGCGGCCATAGCGCGTATGCTTACTCAAAAAACACCCGTTATGATATTTGACGACTCCATGAGCGCGCTTGACACGGAGACCGACGCAAAAATACGCGGTGCCCTTAAAGAAAAGCTCGGCGACTCCACAGTTATCATCGTTTCCCACCGCATAACAACACTTATGCAGGCGGATATGATACTCGTTATGGAGAACGGCAGAATAACAGAACGAGGCACGCATGCCGAGCTTATAAATAACGGCGGACTCTACTCCCGCGTTTACGAGCTTCAAAGCAAGCTCGTTTCCGACAGCGAGGAGGTGGAAGCATGAAAAAGAACACAGAACGCGAATACGTAAAGCTTCCCATGTTCGGAATCCCGAAGCTTATTCCCTATCTGCGCCCCTATAAAAAGATTCTGCTTATTATGGTGCTGTGCGGTCTTGGCGGAAGTGCGACGGACGTACTGCTTCCCTTCTTCCAGAAATACGCACTCAACCACTTTATCGAGCTCGGCACGCTTGATACCCTTGTGCCGTTCATTCTGCTCTACCTCGGATTTCTTGTTGTGCAGATGGCGGTCAACTTTGTTTCCACCTATTTTGCGGCGCGCATTGAGCACAGCGTGAGCCGTGATCTGCGCCGTGCGGGCTTCAACCACCTGCAGACGCTCTCGTTCTCATACTTCAACCAGAACAGCGTGGGATATATCCACGCAAGAGTAATGAGCGACACAACAAGAATAGGCGAGCTTTGCTCCTGGTCGCTTATGGACGGCGTTTGGCATCTTTCCTACATCGTTGGTGTTGTTGCCGTTATGTTCTCGATGAACGCAAGACTTGCACTCCTTGTAGTTGCGGTAATTCCCTTTACCGCAATATGCATCGGAATCTTCCAGAAAAAGCTTTCCGATTTTCACCGCAAGATAAGGGAGATAAACTCAAAAATAACGGGCAACTTCAATGAGGGCATTACGGGCGCAAAGACCGTAAAGACACTTGTAATTGAAGATAAGATGTCCCGCGACTTTAACGTAGACAGCGCGGAAATGAAGCACACCGCGATACGAAGCGCAAGGCTTAATGCACTGTTTGGCTCCGTTATCACCTTCGCCTCCTCCCTTGTGCTTGCGCTTGTGCTACTGCGCGGCGGTAAGCTGACTATGGAAAACGCAATGCTTATCGGTACGCTTTCCGTATTTATGTCATACGCTCTCGGCGTTATGGAGCCGATACGCTGGGCGATCGACGCACTCTCCAGCCTTATAAACGTTCAGGTAAACATTGAGCGCTTTACAAAGCTTATGGAAACAAAGTCCGACGTTGCGGATACCCCCGAGGTAATCGAAAAGTACGGCGACAGCTTTGAACCCAAGAAGGAAAATTGGGAGGAATTACACGGTGACATCGAATTTTGCGACGTTACCTTCAAGTACCCCGACGGCGACGAATACATACTCGAGCATTTCGATCTTAAGATACCGCAGGGCAGCAGTGTTGCGATAGTAGGCGAAACGGGTGCGGGAAAATCCACGCTCGTTAACCTCGTTTGCCGATTCTTTGAACCGACGGAGGGCAAGGTGCTTATAGACGGCAGAGATGCCCGCGAGCGCTCTCAGCTTTGGCTGCATTCGAGCATCGGCTACGTGCTCCAGACCCCGCATCTCTTCTCCGGTACCGTGGCAGAAAATCTGCGCTACGGTAACCCCGATGCAACGGAAGAGGACATCATGGATGCTCTCAGACGCGTCAGCGCCGATGACATCGTCGAAAAGATGGAAAAGGGTCTTGAAAGCGAGGTAGGCGAGGGCGGAGATCTGCTTTCCACGGGCGAAAAACAGCTTCTCTCCTTTGCGCGCGCAATACTTGCAGTCCCGCGTATTCTTGTGCTTGACGAGGCGACCGCAAGCGTTGACACGATAACGGAAGGAAAGATACAGTCCGCTATCAAGGAGATAACCAACGGCAGAACATCCCTTGTTATTGCGCACCGCCTTTCCACCATACGCAATTCCGATCTTATCCTCGTTGTAAGCGCGGGTAAGATAAACGAACGCGGTACGCATACCGAGCTTATGAAAGCAAAGGGACATTACTATTCCCTTTACACCAAGCAGTTCGAAGAGGAATCCACAAAGGCATTGCTCAATTAAAGATTTGCATAGAAAACGGCGGGAGATAAACCCCCGCCCTACGTTCAAGACCGATATTGTTTGTAGGGCAGGGGCTTGCTCCTGCCGTTATCCGTTTACAGGTTTATTTAAAGGATGTCTGTACATCCCATTTTATTGTACGTTAGCCGCAAATGCAAGAGATGAAAAGAATTGCGAGAATCGCAATGATAAGCCAAGTGCAAGCGCAGTTATTGTTGTTACCGAGTACGTTGTTAAGGCAATCCATAATATAACCTCCAAGAGTTTACGGGGCGTTTTCCGCTCCCATATCATCTTATGAATCGCCGCAAATTGTGTTACTTGATTTTTCCGTATTCAAAAATCGCGCGGAATGCTTCGGCTCCCCTGTCGTACTGCTCGCCCGATTCCGTCTGCCCCATCATTGCAGTGTAATTGGAGCTTCTTCTCATACAAAGCAGAGTATCCTCAGGCAGATAGGAAAAGAAGGTACGTCCGAATTCCGTTTCGGAAAGGCGGATGCTGTACTGGTCAAAGCTTCCCTCAGGGAGTGTTTCGGTAAGCGCCCACCATGTCTCCTTATCAAGCACCTCAAGCATCGATACCCAGTCGTCGGTCTTTGAGTACTCTGCATACAGCGCAGGGTCAACAAGCCAGATAACAGTATCTCCCGCCTCAAACTCGCGGCAGAACTTATCAAAATTTGCCTTCTGCGAGGGAACGGAGAAGGTAGGGTCCTTATCAAACTCCGCCTTTATCTGCGCGTCTGTCATATAAAAAATTCGGTTAAAGCTCACGTTCACCTTGCCGTCGCCCGTAAGGTCGCGCCCAAGCACGGTTGCCAGCGCCGCCGCACCGTCCTCGAGATCGTTTTCGTAAAGACGGCAGGGCCCCGCGTATGTAACAAAGGTGTCATACTCCTCATTAGCGGAGCACTGCACAAGCGCAAAGGTGCAGACCACAAGTGCCAAAAGACCGAGAAGTGTATGATATTTATAATGATACCAATAGTTTTCAAGCTTAAGCTTTAATTTTTCCATATACAGCCTCCAAATAACATCTATGATAAGTATATCATTTTGCGTTCTCTAAAGCAAGGGTTTTTGTAAATACGCACAAAATCAGAATTTTTTCCCAAAAGCTCTTGACAAAACATCGATTCCGTTATATTATATACGGGTAGTTAGCGAAAGCTAACTCGCATCTTTCAGTATAAAGGTGGAAGTTATGGACCTTACAACAGCCGCAGAGGGCAAAGAATACGTTGTAAAGCAGATAGCTACGGATGACGAGGAGCTTGATGCATTTCTCTTCTCGCTTGGATGCTACAGCGGTGAAAAGATCACCGTAGTCAGCCGCCGCAAGGGCGGTTGCGTTGTGTCCATCAAGGACGGAAGATACAACATTGACGATCAGCTTGCCGCCGCCATTATCGTTGAATGATCTATCGATAATGGCAGCAGCTTATGCTGTTTGTTTTTTGCCCTGCGGTTAGCGTCTGCTAACCCACGTTAAAAAAGGAGACAATCTATGCGCATTGCTTTTGCAGGAAACCCCAACAGCGGAAAGACCACCATGTACAATGCCGTCACCGGCCGCAACGAAAAGGTCGGCAACTGGGCAGGTGGTACCGTGGACAAGAAAGGGGCACCTATCAAAAAAAGCTATGCAGGCGAAAACGACCTGATAGCCGTTGACCTTCCCGGTGCTTACTCAATGTCCCCCTTCACTTCCGAGGAGAGCATAACAAGCTCTTACGTAAAAAATGAAAAGCCCGTCGTTATCATCAACATCGTGGATGCCACCAACCTCAGCCGTTCTCTCTTCTTCACCACTCAGCTCCTTGAGCTGGGTATCCCCGTTGTTGTCGCGCTCAACAAAGCGGACGTGAACAAAAAGAAGGAAACGGAGATCAACACCGAGGCACTTGCAAGTGCTTTGGGCTGTCCCGTTGTAAACACCGTATCCACAAACAACACAGGGCTTGACGAGCTTATAAAGGTTGCCGCAGCTCAGTACGGACTTTCCCAGAAAGCGCCGTACACCCAGGGAGATATCGACCTCACCGATAAGAAGAGCGTCGAAGCCGCAGACAGAGCGCGCTTCAGCTTTGTAAACGGAATTGTTAAAAAGGTAGAAAAGCGCAAGATACTTACCAAGGACAAAAACGTGCAGGATAAGATAGATGCGGTAATTACCAATCCCATTGCAGGACTTCTTCTCTTCGCGGGCGTTATGTTCCTCGTTTTCCAGATATCTCAGGCGTGGCTCGGTCCTTGGATCGCTGATGTCTTTGTTGGTTTCATAGACGCGTTCAAGGAATGGGTAGCAGGCGCCCTTGAAGGCGGCAACGACTTCCTTGTTGCTCTGCTTACCGAGGGCATAATCGGCGGTGTAAGCGCGGTAGTAGGGTTCCTCCCCCTCGTCATGGTAATGTACTTCCTTATCGCACTCCTTGAGGATTGCGGTTATATGGCCCGCGCTACCATCGTCCTTGACCCTATATTCAAAAAGGTCGGTCTTTCCGGCAAATCGGTAATTCCCTTTGTTATCGGCACGGGCTGTGCCATTCCCGGTGTTATGGCTTGCCGTACGATAAGAAATGAGCGCGAGCGCAATGCCGCCGCAATGCTTACACCCTTTATGCCCTGCGGTGCTAAGCTTCCCGTAATCGCGCTGTTTGCAGGTGCGTTCTTCCCCGAGGCTTCGTGGGTAGGAACTCTTATGTACTTTGCGGGTATAGTCCTTATATTCCTCGGCGCCCTGCTTATAAACAAAATTGCAGGCCACAAGGCAAGAAAGTCCTACTTCATTATGGAGCTTCCCGAATATAAGCTTCCCAGCATCAAGCGTGCCGCACTCTCCATGCTCTCCCGCGGTTGGGCATACATAGTAAAGGCGGGAACCATAATCCTCCTTTGCAACGCAGTAGTTTACATTATGCAGTCATTTAACTGGAGCCTCAAGCTGGTTGAGGAAGGCGCTGAAAGCACCTCCATTCTCGCTTCCATTGCAAGTCCCATTGCCGTTATTCTCGTTCCCATTATCGGTATCAAGGCTTGGCAGATGGCAGCAGCCGCCGTTACCGGCTTTATCGCTAAGGAAAACGTAGTCGGCACTCTTGCGGTTTGCTACGGCATTTCCAATCTGATAGATACCGATGCGCTTGAAATGGTTGAAGGCGCAGGCACCGAGGTTGCCGCAGTCTTCGGAATTACCAAGGTTGCCGCACTCGCATTCCTTATGTTCAACCTCTTTACGCCTCCCTGCTTTGCAGCTATCGGCGCAATGAACGCGGAAATAAAGGACAAAAAATGGCTTTGGGGCGGTATCGGCCTCCAGCTTGCTACCGGCTTTACCGTAGGTTACCTGGTGTACCAGATCGGTACCCTTATCACCACCGGCAAGCTTGCCGCAGGCTTTATCGGCGGTCTTGTTACTGTTCTCGCATTCGCCGCTATCCTTATCTTCCTCTGCGTAAATGCAGACAGAAAGCTCAAAGCCGAATACGCACCTAAAGGTAATAAGTAATGAATTTCACCGATATCATTATCATCGTAATAATAGCCGCAGTGATCGGCTTTGCGGCATACTACGTTTATAAAGCCAAAAAGAAAGGCAAAAAGTGCGTAGGCTGTCCTTATTGCGATTCGTGCAGTACAAAGACCTGCGGTAAATAAACTTTAAAAATGGTGAGGAACGATAACTCCCCCAGTCGCGTTCCGCGACAGCCCCCTCAAAGAGGGAGCCAAACGAACAAGACCTCCTCCCGCGAAAAAGACCTCCAAGATAAACCTTGGAGGTCTTTTCGTTAACAGCGATACTTCTCAGATTGTAAGTTGAACATTTCCGCATACTTCCCGCCCTTTGCCATCAGCTCGTCGTGCGAGCCGAATTCCTCAAGCGTTCCGTTTGCGAACATATATATCCTGTCTGCCATTCGCGTGGTGGAAAGGCGGTGGGAAATGAAGATGACCGTCTTATCCTCGGCATACTGCGCTATCGCGCGGTTTAATTCGTATTCCGCTATGGGGTCGAGCGCGCTTGACGGCTCATCCATAATGATAAGCTCATACGGGCGGGCAAATACCCTTGCTATCGCCACCTTTTGCGCTTCTCCGCCCGAAAGGTTGGTGCCCTTATCATCGAACTCGCGCGTAAGCATCGTATCTATTCCCTTTTCAAGCGTTTTCAGCTTATCACCGAAGCCCGATGCATTCAAGGCTTTTTCAACGGTTTCCCTATCCGCATCGGTATAATGACCGTTCATTACGTTTTCGCCGATGCTTGCGGCATAGATCTTGAAATCCTGAAAAACGGTACCTATCTTTGCTCGGTATTCGTCAAGCTTATAGTCCTTTGCGTTTTTGCCGTTAAAGAGCACCTCGCCCTCCGTGGGGTCGTAGAGGCGCAAAAGGAGCTTGATAAGCGTAGTCTTGCCTGCGCCGTTGTAGCCTACTATTGCGATTTTTTCGCCCTTATTTAACTTCAGGCTTACGTCCTTCAGTGCATAAGTGCCCTCGGATTCGTTTTTCTGCTCCTTGTGGTCCGCTTCATGATATTCGTACTTGGGATTTGCCGAAAA
>JAZQFL010000081.1:0-4028 GCA_045539485.1 Eubacteriales bacterium | reverse complement strand
GCAAGCTCGCCCGCGGTAAGAAGCGCAAACACAAGCGCACCGCCCGAGGCGAGGAATGCCTCTCCGATTATCTCTATACCTGCCGCCTGACCCGCGGAGGTAAGATTGGTTGCGGAAAGAACGAGCGCCGCAAGGGCGGAAAAACCTTTTGAAGCGGCAAGAATGCCGACACCGAAGGAAACGGAAAAATACCCCAGCCCTATCGGAATACCGTCACGCACTCCGTCGGCAAAATACTTGCCGCTTTTACGTTTATCTGACACTGTGCGCCTCCGATTCCTCCGCCGCACGGACAAGCGCGGCATAACCGCCGTCAAGCGCCATAAGCTCTGCGTGAGTACCGCGCTCGGTTATAACGCCGCGGTCAAGCAGGAAAATGATATCGCACTCCCGTATGGTGGAAAGGCGGTGCGCGATAAACACACAGGTGCGCCCGCGGGATATCTCGCCTATTGCCTTCTGTATTTTTTCCTCTGTTACGCTATCGATGCTTGCAGTAGCTTCGTCAAGCACAAGAACACCGGGCTCCGTTGCCACTGCGCGCGCAAAAGAAAGAAGCTGGCGCTGACCCGTGGAATAGTTGAATCCCTGCTCGTACACTCTTGCGTCAAGCCCGCCCGATTCGTTAACAAAGTCCTCCGCCTCCGCCGCACGGAGCGCACGGACGATATCCTCATCCTCAAGGGATGCATGCATATCGATATTATCTCTGATGTTTCCGTCGAACAGAAATACGTTCTGCATAACGGCGGAGATACCGCGCCTGAGATCGCGGAGCTTCCAATCGCGGATATCCACTCCGTCCACAAGTATCCTGCCCGAATCGGGTATATAGTAACGGCAAAGCAGGCTGATAACGGTGGTCTTGCCCGCGCCCGTAGCGCCCACAAACGCGGCGCGCGTGCCGGGGGATAAGCGGAAGCTTACGTTCTTCAATACGGGAGTTTTTCCGTCATAGGAAAAGCATACGTTATCAAACTCTATCTCGCCCATTACCTTGCCGCCGTGTGTGCCCTCGTCGGGCATTTCTCTGCCCTCGGCATCCAATATCTCACCTATGCGGTCAACGGAAACGAATGCGGACTGCACACTTGTGTACTTTTCCGCAAGGTCGTTTATCGGCTCGAAGAACTTTTTAACGTAATTGGTAAACGCGTAAAGCACACCGAGCTTCAGGGCGCCGTCGCTTATCCTGCCGAAGCTGGCAACGATGAGAAGCGCGATAACAAGGTTGTTTATTACCTCCATAGAGGGGTGAAGCACGGAATTGAGCACTATCTGTGTTACCGTGCCCTTAAAATACTTTTTGTTAAGCGCAACAAACTCGGAAAGCTTGTTTTTCTGGCGGTTATACGCCTTAACTATGCCCATTCCGCTGATGTTTTCCGCAATAAAGCCGTTTATCTGCCCCGTTACCGCCTTAACTCTCTTGAAATTGTTTTTGATAAGCTTTTTGAGAGAAAAGGAGATAAGGAATATAACGGGCACACCCGTAAGCGAGAGAAGCGCAAGATACGGGTCAAACGCTATCATAACTCCCGCAATTCCGATAAGCAGAAAAATATCCTTGAAAAGGTTGATGAAAACATCGGAATAGAACTCGTTTACCGTCTCCACGTCGTTTGTAGCGCGGGTAATGAGCCTGCCCGTGCCGTTATCATCTATTTGAGAAACGGGCATGTGCAGTATCTTATCGTACACCTGCTCTCTCATAGTGTGGAGTATGGACTGAGAAATACTTGCAACGCGCCTTTGCTGTAACAGCCCAAAGACCGAGCCCGCAACCTCCACGATCAGATATATAATACCGAATCCGACAATGGAGTAAAGCCCGCTTTGCGCCTTACCCTCGCGCAGGAAATCGTCAATTATAACGGATGCGACCGCAGGGCTTGCAAGCGTTGCGGCATTTGCAAGCAAGGCAAAGAGCATGCAGAGCACAAGCTGACCCGCATACGGGCGCATAAGGGAGAGAAGGCGCGACACAGCGGAGCGCGTGTTTACCTTGATGCTTTCGTTTTCACGTCTCATCATCTTGCACCCTCCTTTGCGCTTTCGCTCTGCTTTGCCCAAAGCTCGGCATATTCACCGCCCATAGCCACAAGCTCGGCGTGCGTGCCGCGCTCGGTTATCTTACCGTCGCGCATATAAAGGATGCAGTCGCAATCCGCAATTGCGGAAAGCTTCTGGCTTATCATAAGGCATGTCCTGCCGCGGAGCACGTCTCCGAGGCGGGTTTTTATCGTTTCCTCCGTTATGCTGTCAACCGCCGAGAGCGTATCGTCAAGTATAAGGAGCTGAGGAGAACGTACGATAGCACGGGCAAGGGAGATACGCTGCTTCTGACCGCCCGAGAGATGTGTACCGCGCTCGCCGACCTCAGTTTCATACCCGTTGGGGAACACGGTGGTGTCAGATGCGTCTATACACGCGGTATGAGCGGCGGCTTTTACCGCTTCCTCATCCGCGCCCGAATAGAAGGCAATGTTGTTCATTATGCTGTCGGAAAACAGAAATCCGTCCTGCGGAACGTAGCCGCACGCACGGCGCATGGAATACGCAGGCATATCGCATATATCCGTGCCGTCCACGAATATACTGCCCCTCGGTGCCTCGCAAAGCTTTAAAAGCAGAGCGGCAAGGGTGGTCTTTCCGCATCCCGTCTGCCCCGTTATGCCGATAAAGGAGCCTGCGGGAATATCAAAGCTTACCCCGTCAAGCGCGGGAGTATCGGAATCCTCGTATGTATAGGTGAGGTCCCTTATGCTTATTCCCTCTTTTATTTCAACCGCCTCGCCCGAAAGCTCGCCCTCGGGTACGGACTTCTCGTTAAACACCGCACGAAGGCGCTTATAGGAGGCAGTACCGCGCACCACAAGGTTTATTATACGGCTGAGCATAACAATGGGACGGCGCACAAGCTCCAGATAGAACTGATAAGCAACAAGATCACCGATAGACATAGCGCCGTCAAGCACCAAGTTTGCGCCGTAAATAAGGCTTACGGCATAGCTGATGCCAAAGGAAACGGTAACAGCGGGACCGAGCAGGGACGATGCGTTTACAAGCGAGAGATTTGCCTCCTTCATTTCGTCGGAAAGCTCGCCGTAATCTGCGTTCCACTCGTCCTCGCGGGCAAAGGATTTGATGACCTTTGCGCCCATAATGGACTCGTTTACAAAGCCGGAGATACGCGCAAACAGCGCCTGCACGCGGGAAAAGCGGGTACGGATCTTACTTCCCAGGATAATTACGGCACCGCAGGCTATCGGCACGGGCAGAAGCACAAAAAGCGTCATTCTTCCGTCTATACCTCCTGCCATTGCAACGATGGAAAACAACGCGGTAGCGATACCGCGCACACCCATGGCAAGCACGGGGCCCAGCGTCATTCTTACGGCATTTATGTCGTTTATCGCATAGGCGATAAGGTCGCCCGTGCGCTGACGGCGGAAGTACGATATCGGCAGGCTTTGAAGCTTCTCGAAATAGCTCTCGCGCATCGCACATTCAAGGCGGCGGGCATTGCTCATTATACACACGCGCCACATAAACTGCGTAGCGAAAACAAGCACACCGAGCAAGGCGAGCTTACCCGCGGCAAGAAGGACCGCGTGCATATCCGCCGCGCCCGATTCAACTATGTCTATAGCCGCACCGAGTGCCTCGGGCACAGCGGTGCTTAATTTGCTGTATAGAAGCAAAAACGCAATGCCGGGTACGTATACCCAAGCATATTTCTTAAAAAAATTGCCGAACATCTCAGGCTCCAAATACTAATTTATTAATATACTTTAACATATATATTTGTGTTTTTCCATAGCGGGAGAGAAAAATTAACAATTTCGACATCTTTTTTAACGTTTACTGTATTGCCAGAGAGTTTTTTGTGTGCTAAAATATTCTCCTAAAGAAGAACCGAGGTTAAAACAATGGCTAAAAGATTACTGCTCGTGATGAATCCTTTTTCCGGAATGAAGCGGGCAAACCGTTTTTTGACGGATATAATGATGCTTTTCTGCTCCTAC
>JAZQFL010000080.1:0-7468 GCA_045539485.1 Eubacteriales bacterium | reverse complement strand
TCTTCCTAAGACCGCTTGGCCTCCGACTTCTCGTTGCTGGCAAGCTTCATTCCGCTCGGTGCGTTGTCGTTTGCTCCGCATGCGGTAAGGGAGAGAATCGCAAAAAGTGCGAGAATAAGCGCTGTGATCTTTTTCATTGTTTTTTCCTCTTTATTTATTTTCTTTGGTTTTCAGAACTTCGCAAGCGGCGCCGATAATTCCGCATTTGCCGCTTTCATAGGTAAGTCCGCCCTGCAGGAATACGCGGTACGGGGGACGGAGCGGTCCGTCTGCGGAAAGCTCGATGGAAGAGCCGCCCACAAATGCACCCGCCGCCATAATTACCTGATCGTCATATCCGGGCATATCCCACGGCTCGGGGGTAAGGAAGGAGTCGATGGGGGAATTTGCCTGTATTCCGCGGCAGAAGGCGCAAAGCGCATCCGCACTTTCAAGCTCGATTATCTGTATGATATCGTGGCGCGCCTCCCCTGCCTCGGGGGAAACACCGTAGCCGAGCGCGGAGAATACGTAAGCGGCAAGCTGTGCGGTCTTGATTGCCTCCGCAACAACGTGGGGGGCAAAGAAAAGCCCGCGGAATATGTTTTTGTTCTGTCCGAGTGTTGCACCGACCTCGCCCCCGATACCGGGAACGGTAAGGCGGTAGGAAGCAAGCTCAACGGCGCGCTTGGTGCCCGCAAGGTATCCGCCCGCGTCCGCCATTCCGCCGCCGGGGTTCTTGATAAGCGAGCCGACAAGCAGGTCTGCTCGGCAGGGTTCAAATTCCTCAACAAATTCGCCGTAGCAGTTATCCACCATAACGAATGCGTTGCTTCTTTCGTGTACAAAATCGGCAAGGCGGTTAATTTCTTCCGATGTCAGCGTGCGCCTGCCCGCATAGCCGCGGCTTCTCTGCACGTACACTACCTTAACGGACTTGTTTTCCGCAAGCGTTTTTTCAAGCGCTTCGTAATCGAACTCCTCGCGTCCGTCAACTGTCTTGAAATCTATCTGCTCGTAGCTGATTCCGTAATCGGGAAGCGAGCCCTCGCCGTCCTTTTTCTCGGTAACGCTCTTTAAGGTGTCATAAAGCTCGCCCGTAACGGAAAGAAGCGTGTCACCCGGTCGGAGCAGACCGAAAAGACCGATAGTAAGCGCGTGGGTTCCGTTTGCAATGCTGTGGCGCACTACAGCCGCCTCGGTGCCGAAAACCTCGGCATAAACCTCGTCGATAAGCTCGCGGCCGCGGTCGTTATAGCCGTAGCCGTCGCTTGCCGCAAAGTGTGAGGCGCTGATACGCGCGTTTTTGAAGGCATCAAGCACCTTTCTTGTGTTCTTCTCGGATATACGCGCTATCTCGCGGAATGCGGGAGCAAGCTTTTCTTCCGCCTCCGCGCAAAGCATTTCTATGCGCTCGGTGTTCATTTGTTACCTCCGAGATAAGCGCAAAGTATGCTTACGATGCCATCTGCATCGGTAAGATATGCGGTCTCTGCCGCAGTGTGGAGATGCTTTGCGGGTACGGAGATACCGCCGACAGCGGCGCCTGCGCCCGTTGTCTGCAGGGAAACGGCGTCGCTTGCCGTGCGGCAGTTTATCTCAAGCTGATATGCCGTCTTTGCTTCCTTCGCGGCATTTTCAAGCGCAAATGCAAGCTCTCTGTCGCATACCGTTGCGGCATCCTTCAGTTTAATTGCCGCGCCTGCACCTGCGGTGCAGTTTTCCTCGGGGCAGATGCCGATATTTATCGCGATATGGGGGCAGACGTTGTATACAGCCGCACACGCGCCCTTGAAGCCAACGGTCTGGCGGCCCGTAAAGGTGAAGTATATATCGTCCTTATTGTCGGTAATAAGGGATGCGGTCTTGATAAGAATTGCGCACGCAAGGCGGCCGTCAAGTGCGGTGCCGCATACTTTCGTGCCGTGCTTTGCGATGCGGTGCACGGGTGCAAAGAAATCTCCCGCATGGACCTTCTTTTCCGCATCGGCGGCATTCTTTGCGCCGATATCGACGTGCATACGGCGCACGTTCAGATTAGCGCTGTCCTCGGGGATAAGTATGCCCTTTACGCCGTTTTCAAATTCAATTTCGCCGTAAGCGGCGGAGGTAAGGTCGCATTCGCCGCAGGTATCGAAGCGGATAAGTCCGTTCTTTTCAATATAAGTGGCAACAAAGCCGCTCTCGTCCGAGTGGGCGGAGAGCATTATCTTCTTTTTATCCTCACCGTTACCCTTTTTGAGGCAGATAAGATTGCCTATGGGATCGGTGAACACCTCGTCGCAATAAGGGGCTATAAGTGTCTTTATAAGTGCGTTTATCTTTGCTTCGCCCGTTGCAAGGGCGGTAACGTTAAGGAGCTTTTTAAGTGTGGTATACATAGTATTCACCTCAGTAATTATCTATCATGTCAGCGTTTTCTGCAATTGCGCAGGAAAGCTTGAATACGGAATCGTAATCCCTGCTTCCGATAACGCATACGGCGCTGTGGATGTAGCGGGAGGGGGTGGAAAGTGCAAGCGTGCGTATTCCGCCCGCCGCGCGGTGTACCGCGCCTGCATCGTTTCCGCCGAAAACGAACTTTTTAAGCTGTACGGGAATGTCCTTTTCAGCGGCAAGGTCGAAAACGAACTCTCTGAAGCCTCTGTCGTATACCGTGCTCTTATCCATAAAGGACACGGCACCGCCCTCGCCCGTTATCGCAACCTTAGAGCTGTCGGGCACGCCCGCAATGTCGGATGCGGCTGTGCTCTCCAGTATCACCGCGTAATCGGGCTTTAAGCGCTCGCACGCTGCGTTTGCTCCGCTGTTTCCTATCTCCTCGCGCACCGTAAAGGCAAGCACGATATTAACGGGAAGCTCTTCAGCTTTTGCGTGATACTCACGCGCAAGACACAGCATAACGGCACAGCCTATGCGGTCGTCTATCGCCTTTGCGGCAAGCTTTTTGCCGTTTTCGCCAAAGTATTCAAACGAGGGGTCAAAGGTGCCGAAGCATCCCGTTTCGATAATGCCCTCAAGCTGTGCTTTCTCCGTTGCACCGACGTCGATAAACATATCGTCCGCTTTGGGGAGCTGTTTTCTCTCATCGGGGGAAAGCATATGTACGGGCTTTGTGCTGATAATGCCTTTTACGTCTTTGCCGTCGAGCGTGCGCACGGTAACTCGCCTGCCCATAAGTACCGTCGGCATTATACCGCCGATGTTGGAGAAGTAGAGAAGACCCTCGTCGCTTACTCCCGTAATAAGGAATCCGACCTCGTCCATGTGCGCAAAATACGCAAGGGTCTTCTTTTTCGGGTCGTTTCCGATAAAGGCAAAGAGATTGCCGAGGCGGTCGGTCTGATACCCTACGCCGATAGCGTCGAGCTCCGCCCTTATCATTTCGTTTATGTCCTCTTCAAAGCCCGCAGGGCCGATGGCAAGGCACAGCCTTTTAAACAGCTCGGTATCGGGTGTGAGGTTTTTTGTGTCAATTAAAGTTCTCATTTACTCACCTCTCTCCGCAAATTCCTTGATAAGCGTAGCGGCGCGGGTAAGGTCGTTAAGGTCAACTATCTCCTCTGCGGTATGCATACCCGAGAGGGGAATACCCATCAGCACGCACGGAACTCCGATGCCCGAAATGTTCAGCACGTCCGTGTCCGTTCCCGTTCTGCCCGCGTAGGCTATCTTCTGAACGGGGATGCCAAGCTCGTCCGCTATCTCCTTAATGCGTGCGGTAAGGTATTTGTCGCATACGGGGCTTACCGTGATGCTCGGCCCCTTGCCGCGCTTTACAGTTTTATCCCCGCGGATGCCGGGGAATGCGGCAAACTCCGCGTCAAGCACTATGGCGATATCGGGTGCAATATCAAAGCCGCCCGTTCTGCCGCCCACGCATCCCACTTCTTCTCTTGCGGCGAGGTGGAGGTATACATCGTATTTAAGCTTCTTTCTGTCAATTGCGGCAAGTCCCGCAATTGCGGCGGCACAGCTTGCCTTGTTATCAAAGCCGTGTCCGCTTACCGCGTCAAACATAAGTTCCGTGCACTCGCTTGCAAAGCCGCAAAGCGTGCCGACTCTTACTACCTCATTTGCCTCGTTTCCAAGTGAGGTATCAAGCAGCAGGGAAGAAAGCTCGGGAGCTCCGCCTGCCTTTGAACGGTCCTGCAGATGAGGAGGGGTCGAAGCAAAGTACGCGGGCACGGTGCGCGTGCCGTACACGTTTATCTTTGCCGCGGGCAGTATGCGTGTGTCGATACCGCCTACGTTCGTAACGGCAAGGAAGCCGTCCTCAAGCACCTTGGTTACCATAAAGCCCACTTCGTCAAAATGGGTGTCGATAAGCAGCTTGGGTGCGTTTTCCTTTTCGCTTTTTATGCCGAAAATATGTCCGCCGCAGGTCTCCTTGCGGTAAAAATCAAAATGCCCGCCGATAAGATCACACAGTTTATCGCCTGCATCTCCCTCCATTCCCGAAACCGAGGGAATCTTGCTGAGGGAAAAGAGCAGATTTTTCAGTTCATTGTTGTTTAATTCCATATTTTTCTCCTTTACGAGATGTTTTGCGCCGTATCGTGAAAGCGCCCGGATCCTTCGCTACGGCATTTTCACCTCTGTCATTCTCGAGCGAAGCGAAGAATCTGAGGGGAAAATGCCTTCGCTCGAGGATGACAGGGGCGCTTAGAGCTTCCGTACAAGCTCTTTGAAGTGACGTCCGCGCACCTCAAAATTGGGGAACGCATCAAAGCTTGCGCACGCGGGGGAAAGGATAACTCGGTCGCCTTCGCTTGCAAGCGCGCTTGCGGCATATACCGCACGGTCAAAATCCGGCTCGCGCACGATTATAAGTCCGCTTGTCTTGGTAAAGGGACAGCAATCAAGCGCCGCACCTATCTTCGGACCTGCCTCGCCCGTAAGCACTACGGCTTTTGCTTTGAGGTTAAGGTTTTCCGCAAGCGGAGCAAAGGGGATATTTTTATCCGAGCCGCCGCAGATAAGTATGCTGTTTTTATCACCAAAGGTGGAAAGCGCCGCCGCCGTACGCGTGGGGCTGGAGTCAATTGAGCTGTTATAGTAGCGCACACCGTTCTTTTCGCGGACAAGCTCAAGGCGGTGCTCAACTCCGCCGAACACGGGGGCAATATTTGCCATTGCCATTTTTACCGTTTCGGGGCTGTATCCGCAGGCAATTACCGCCGCACACGCCGCCATGTAGTTTTCGCGGTTGTGCTTGCCGGGGAGAAGTATCTCCGCTTCGTTTATAAGCGCAAAGGGTTCTTTTCCCTCCGCTTCGTAATATATCACGCCGTCTCGGAGCCAGATGCGGTCGTCTCCCTTTTCGGGGCGACTATCGGATGAAAAGAGCGTTACGCGGGTGCGGGCGCAAGATCCTTCGCTTGCGCTCGAGGATGACAGTGCCTCGGCAAGCTCCGCGCATATCGCATTTTCCGCGTTGGTTACAAGCGTTTTGCACTCGCCGCGGCGGTAGATATTCGTCTTTGCCGCAACGTATTCGTCCATATCGGTATGCCAGTTAAGGTGATTGGGCGAAAGATTGGTTATAACGGCAACGTCGGTACTGCGCTCCGCCCTCTGCAGCTGAAAGCTGGAAAGCTCGCATACCGCAATATCGCGCTCATTAAGCTCGCGCGTCAGAGGAATCAGCGGAATGCCGATATTACCGCCGATAAAGGCGCGTCTGTTTTCGTTTTCAAGCTTCATTGCTTCACCCAGGAGCAGGTGGGTAAGCGTAGTAGTTGTGGTCTTGCCGTCGCTTCCCGTGATGCCCACGGTGAACGCGGGGCATATCTCCATAAAAAGCTCGGCTTCGCAAGTAATTACAGCGCCGCGCGCTTCCGCCTCTGCAAACGCGGGAATATCGGGCCTAAGCCCGGGAGCACGGAATATTACCGCCTCGTTAAGATCATCAAGATATTCGGGTCCGCAAATAAGTGTGCCGCCCGCTTTTTCAAGCTCGGCAATCTTTGGGGATAGCTTATCCCTTTCCTTTGCGTCGCGCAGGGTGATCTTGCCGCCAAGCGAGAGAAGATGCTCCGCAAGCGGAACGTTTGACACACCCATGCCAACTATGGCACAGCCGCCGTTTTTTACGGCTTCAAGCAGTTTTTTTCCCTTTTCGGTCACTTCTGCCTCCGATTAAGATACAGTATAATATTATATTATACTATTTTATATTGCATACCGCAATAGTGCGGACGCAAAATTAATAAAAAAGTCATACTTTTATGCCGGTTTGAGTATAAATGTACCGTATATGAGTGCTTTTGAAATATTTATTATCTCCGTCGGTCTTGCGGCGGATGCGTTTGCTACAGCGCTTGTCCGCGGACTTAATATGAGGCGGGTGCGCGTTTTGCCCGCAGTTTTTACGGCATCGGTGTTCGGTTTTTTTCAGGGGACGATGCCGTTTTTGGGTTATATGGCGGGCCTTTCCTTTGCACAGTACGTGGGGAGATGGGATAATTACGTTTCCGCACTGCTTCTCGGTGCTATCGGGCTAAATATGATAAAAAATTCGTTCGGCTCGGAAGCGGAGGATGCGCGCACGGATATCGCATCTCTTTTTGCCATGGGCATTGCAACAAGCGTGGATGCCTGCGCCGCGGGTCTCAGCTTTGCCTTTAACGGCAAGGTGCGCATTTTCCCCGCCTGCGCCGTTATCGCCATTACCACGTTCATTATCTGCCTTATAGGAGTTATGCTCGGCTCGAAATTGGGGGAAAGGTATAACAGGCGGGCAGAAAGAGCGGGTGGAATGATTTTGATAGGCATGGGAATAAAATTTTTGCTGCCTTGAAAATTCTTCCGCATACGTCAGAACGTGCGACAGGTACGACCTTGGCGTACGCTAAGTACGCCTGCGCCCGCACCTATCTTCGTTCTTCGTCTGCGAAAGAATTTTACGGCGCCAGATTCTTTATATGAATTCTTGCGATAAAATAAAAACAAAACCGCCTGCCGGGGATCCTTCGCTTCGCTCGAGGATCACGCGCGTTTGACGGTTTTTTCCTTACTTCTTCACTATTCACTATTACTTCTTACTTCAACTTACGCTCTTGCGGCAAACACCGCGCCGATGATCTCCTTGGCGCCGAGGGCGCTCAGTATCTCGGCGCAGGCGGCAAGGGAAGCGCCCGATGTCAGTATATCGTCGCACACTATGTATCTTTTGCCGCTTGCATTGGCTCCGTCACGCGGAAGCAGAGTGCTTGCGGCGTTTTTTACGCGTTCCTTGCGGGTAAGGCCCTTCTGCTCGCGCGCGTCGCGCGTACGGCAGAACATTTCCTCCCACCCAAGACCAAGCTCCTTTGCAACAAGGCGGCTTATCTCCCTTGCGTGGTCAAAGCCGTATTCCCTTACCGATGCGGGCTTGCGCGGTACGTATGTTACGGTAAAGCCGTCAAGCGAGCGGGTCATTCTCCTTACTGACGCCGCTATCTCGCGTGCGGCGAAAAGACGGTAGGTATTTACGCTTCTCCTCTTC
>JAZQFL010000079.1:0-2150 GCA_045539485.1 Eubacteriales bacterium | reverse complement strand
TTTTTCCAAAAGTGCCCCCACAGAGGTGGGCGCACTTTTGCATTTGAAATTACTCTTCGTCTTCGCCGCAGCCGCCGCAATCGTCGCAGCAGCCGTCGCACTCGCAGTCAAAATGCTCTCCGCACTCGGGGCATACGAGGTCGGAGGGGTCATCCTCCTCGGTGAGGGCAAGAAGCGCACCGCAAGCGGGGCACTCGATCTCGTAGTCCTCATCGTCGAAATCGTCATCGCAATCGCAGCAATCGCACTCATCGCCGTAAAGCTCTTCCTCAACGGCGCCGAGGTCCTCGTCAAGCTCCTCGCAGTAGTCGCCGAGGTCCTGAATGTCCTCAGCAATTGCGGTAACGTCGTTTGCAAGGTCCTCTATGATGGAGATAACTTCCTTTAAAAGCTTTGCTTCGGGCTTTGCTTCATCAAGAGCAAGACCGTCTGCAAGACCCTTAAGATAAGCAGCTCTTTCGGTAAGTGTCATATTAAAAACTTTCTCCGCTTTTATTATCCCGCAGGGCGCGGAATCCCGCGGGCACCTTCGGAAATCCGAAGCAAGCGCAATTATACGCGCTCGAGATACTCTCCGGTACGGGTATCTACCTTAAGAACGTCGCCGGTGTTGATGAAGAGGGGAACACGGATAGCGGCACCGGTCTCAAGAGTAGCGAACTTGGAAGCACCGGTAGCGGTATCGCCGCGTACACCGGGCTCGGTATCGGAAACCTCAAGCTCAACGAACGTGGGAGGCTCAACAGCAAATACATTGCCCTTGTAGGAAATGATCTTGCAGAGCATGTTCTCCTTAACGAACTTGAAGTTATCGGGAAGCTTGTCAGCGTTCAGGGGAAGCTGATCGTAGGTCTCGGTATCCATAAAGTAATAAAGATCACCGTCATTGTAGAGATACTGCATTTCCTTGCGGTCAACGTATGCATTCTCATACTTGTCGGTAGGGCTGAAGGTACGCTCGATAACAGCACCGGTAATTACGTTCTTGAGCTTGGTGCGGACGAAAGCTGCGCCCTTACCCGGCTTAACGTGCTGGAACTCGACTACCTGAAGCACCTGACCGTCCATTTCGAAGGTTATACCGTTTTTGAAATCTCCGGCAACTACCATTTTAACACCTGTTTTCTCAGCGACACATGAAGATTTTAGTTTTTCCTTCGCGGCGCAGTCGCTGTTGCAAGGGAATATCCCATCCGCGAACATAGATATACGGATATATTGTAAACCATTGTTGCGGATTTTTCAATAGCAAAACGCAAAAAAGTGATCCGCATGTGCAAAAAAACGGGGCATTTACCCAATTTTATCAAGTTAAGCCAACCGCAGGGAAGGATCTTGCGGTTGGCTGTTTTCTTAACTAAGTGCGATTTTGTTTATCTCCGTTTTTTATCAGAAGAGCTCGATAAGCTCCTTTCTTGACCGGGTGATGTCCTCTGCATTACCGGGAGTGATAAACACCATATCCTCTATTCTGCAGCCGTACTTGCCCTCAAGATAGATACCGGGCTCAACGGTAACAACGTGGCCGGGGCGGAGTATGCTGTCACCTGCCTTGGGGGAAAGGCGGGGTGCCTCGTGAATAAATTTGCCGACACCGTGGCCGAGTCCGTGGCCGAACTTTCCGGGGTATTCCTTTTCGATTATATCGCGTGCGGCTTTATCAACGTCTGCGCATCTCATACCGTCGTTTATAACGGCAAGTGCGGCAAGCTGTGCTTCGAGCACGGTGTTATAAAGCTTTTTCATCTCCGCATCCGCTTTTCCGAGGCAAACGGTACGGGTCATATCGGAGCAGTAGCCGTTATAAACACATCCGAAATCCATGGTAAGGAAGCCGGGGCGGAGCTTTCTCGCCTTAGGCTCTCCGTGGGGGAGGGAGGACGCTTCACCCGAAACGGTGATAAAGTCAAAGCTCTTGCCGGAGGCTCCGTGGCGGCGCAGGAAGAACTCAAGCTCAACGGCAACGTCAAGCTCGGTCATCTCGGGGGTAAGCACCGTGAGTATATGCTCGAATGCCATGTCCGTAAGCTCCTGTGCCTTGCGGATAGCGTCAAACTCAATTTCGTCCTTATACTCGCGGATATCCTCAAGCAGTCCGCCTGCGGGGATGCACTCGGCATTTACGCCTTCAAGTCGGATCGTAGCCATGT
>JAZQFL010000078.1:0-3256 GCA_045539485.1 Eubacteriales bacterium | reverse complement strand
AGTACCCCGATATCACCTCCGAGGAGTGGTATATCGATATTATGGCCGCTAACCTCGTAAACGAGAACATCAGAACCAAGTTCAAGGTGTTCCTCCTTCCCAACCTTTACGGCGATATTATCACCGATGAGGCGGCACAGATACAGGGAGGCGTAGGAACGGGCGGAAGCTCCAACGTTGGCGACAGATACGCAATGTTTGAGGCTATCCACGGTTCCGCACCCCGTATGATCGCGGAGGGTATCGGTCATTATGCAAATCCCCAGAGCGTTATTAAGGCGGCGGAGATGCTTCTGCGCCACGTTTGCCTTATAAAAGAGGCGGATATCCTTGCCGCCGCTCTTGAAAAGACCACTGCAAAGGATGCAAGAGTAAAGATCGACGAGTGCAAGGGCGCTACCTGCGCCGAGTACACCGAGTATCTTCTCGAGGAGCTTGGCAAAAACATTTAATTATTAGTCTACGTCGCATTTGATGACTGATTTTTTGCAAGATTCCAAACGCGAAGATCGCGTTTGATCCTCCCGACGGTCGGATTTCGACTGTGTCCCGCCCCGCTGTCATCCTGAGCGGAGCGTAGCGAAGCCGAACCGAAGCCAAGCGGAGGCGCGTTAGCGGGATCTCGCGGGCGGGACTCCGCTCAGAATGACACGTAAACGTGTCGCAAAAAATCCTGATAATCAATCACATTATGTGACATAGCCAACTATTAACTCACAACGGAGGGCTTTATGGCACGCATCATAAAGAAAGATGAAAAAACAATATCGGAGGCGGTAATTAACCGATTGCCGAGGTATTTCCGCTTCTTATCCGAGCTGAAGCGTGCAGGAGTGGAGCGCACAAGCTCCACGGAGCTTTCCTCCCTTATGGGGGCAACTGCGTCTCAGATACGTCAGGACCTTAACTGCTTCGGCGGCTTTGGTCAGCAGGGCTACGGATACAGTGTGCCCTATCTGTACGATAATATTGCATCCATTCTCGGAGTGGATAAGGATTACCGCGCTATCATTGTCGGTACGGGTAATCTCGGCAGGGCGCTTGCTTCAAGCCCAGTATTTGAAAAACGCGGTGTACACGTCGCTGCACTTTTTGATGTGGACGAGGCGGTCGTCGGTAAGACGTTTTTCGGCTTCCGTATCAAGAATATGACGGAGCTTGAGGATTACTGCGAGCGCGAGAAGCCCGATATTGCCGTGCTTACAGTTCCGCGCTTTGCCGCAAAGGAGACTGCCGAAAGGCTTGTGGCGGCGGGAGTGAAGGGAATATGGAACTTCACAAATATAGAGCTTGCTCCGGGTAAAGCGATGGTTCAGAACGTGCACCTCGGTGATACGCTTATGACCCTTTGCTACAACATCGGAAAAAACGAGGCAAATAAGAAAAATACCGACACGGAGGCCATGGGTGAAGAAGTACAGAATTAAATACGGCGAGCACACCGTGGTGCTTCCTGCGGACATCATCCGCCATCTTGCGGAGGCGGATGCGGACGAATTAAAGGCGCTTATCCTTATTGCCGCCGCAGGGGAGGAAAAGCCCGATATCGATGCCGCAGGGATGACGGAAAAGGATTTTGAAGCCGCCGCATCCTTTTTGCGCGGTGCGGGACTTATTTCCGCGGGCGCGAAGGGCGCTTCGCAAAAAAAGACAGATCCCGAAAAGGAATCCGATAAAAAGCCCGAGAAGACCGAAAAACGCAATGTTAAGGTCGTAAGGCGCGAACTTAACCCCGAATACACCGCATCGGAGATATCCGATATGATGCGCGAGAACCGTATGCTCGCATCGCTTATAGATGCGTGCCAGCAGACTCTCGGCAAGGTGTTCAATTCTGCAGAAAACAACGTGATCATTACCCTCAACCGTCAGCTGGGGCTTGACGGCGAGTACATCTTACTGCTTCTTGCCTATTGCGCGGAAAAGGACAAAAAGAACCTTACCTACATACAGCGCATGGCGGCGGATCTTGTGGAAAAGGGAGTGCTTACTCCCCCTCAGCTTGAGGAGGAGCTTGTGCGCCGCGACGAGGCAAAGTCGGGTGAGGGTGCACTCAGACGTATGTTCGGTATGGGCTCGCGTGCGCTTACCAAAAAGGAGAGCGAGATATTTACCCTCTGGATATGCGACAGAAAGCACAGCCTTGAGCTTATAAAGGAAGCATACGAGCGCACCGTTACAAAAGCGGGCAAGGCAAGCGTTCCGTACTGCAACACGATTCTTGAGGATTGGTTTGCAAACGGCATCAAAACGCCCGAGGAGGCAAGGGCGGCGGCAGAAGGCAAAAAATGTGCCGCACAGGTACGCGGAAGCTTTGAAACAGACGATTTCTTCGGTGCGGCATTGAACCGCTCCATGGCGGGAATTGGAGAAAAGTAGTATGTCATACGGAAAAGATATATATTCAAACATACTTGAAGAATATGACGAAAAGCGCGAGCTTGCGGAGCGCAAGGCAGAGGCGTTTGATGCCGCTCTCTGCGCCCGCTCGCCCGAATACGCGGCTATAACAAAGCGCCTTTCGGGTATCGGAGTCCGTCTGCTGCTTGCGGGACGCGCCCACGATAAGGAGGCAAGAATAGCCGAGATCCGCCGCGAGACGGAAGAGCTGCGAGCGCGCCGTATCGAGGTGCTTGCGTCCTTCGGATATACCGAGGAGGATGCGGACGTGCACTATGAGTGTGCCGAATGCTCCGACACGGGCTATACAGATAAGGGAATATGCATCTGCCTTAAGCGCAGGCTTGCCGAAAGACAGCTTGAAAACTCGGGACTCGGCACGCTTTGCCGCCGTTGCAGCTTTGATAACTTCTTTTTAAAATATTACGGCGATACGCAGGAAAACCTTGCGCACATGGAAAAGGTTCTTGCCGCCGCAAAGAAGTACGCATCGGAGTTTGACCCCGCAGAGAGCCGCAGTCTGCTGTTTATCGGAGGTACAGGGCTCGGAAAAACGCATCTTTGCGCCGCTATTGCGCGCGAAATTGCCTTTGCGGGACATACGGTGCTTTATACGGGCGCGCAGGCGATGTTTAACGACTTTTCAAACGAGCGCTTCCGTAACGGCTATGCGCCGATGGAGCTGACTGGCGGGAAGCAGATCCTCTGCGCGGATTTCGCCCTTCCGGCGGATTCCGGATTTGAGAAAGAGGCAGCTGCCGCAAGCGAAGTCAATCGGATGTATGAAAGCACCACTGGGACAGTGCGCAGCTATGCATCTCGAAAAAAATTTTCAGAACAGGCAAAGGAAGCTGCC
>JAZQFL010000077.1:0-7763 GCA_045539485.1 Eubacteriales bacterium | reverse complement strand
AGGCGGCCCCGGAATGAGAGAAATGCTCTCCCCCACCTCCGCTATCGCGGGTATGGGACTTGATAAGGACGTTGCCCTTATCACCGACGGACGCTTCTCCGGCGCTACACGCGGTGCATCTATCGGTCACGTAAGCCCCGAGGCTGTACGCGGCGGACTTATCGCCTACGTCAAGGACGGAGATATCATCTCCATTAACATTCCCGCTTACTCCATTGAGCTTAAGGTGGATGATGCGGAGCTTGCAAAACGCAAGGCTGAGATGCCCATAAAGAAAAAGACGGGCATCAAGGGCGCGCTCAAGAGATACTCGGAGCAGGTAAGCTCTGCAGACAAGGGCGCAATAATCAACAAATTCGAGGGTTAAAAAATGACCGAACAGCAGATCTATGAGCTATCCTGCCGAATTGGCAGTATTACGGTGTTCAGACAGATACTTGAAACACCCACAATGAAGGCATTTTGCGGTTTTCTTGACACCGAGAAAACGGTCAAGGAGCGCATAGCGCTGTTCGGCGAGTTTGTTTATTCCCTCGCAGATGATAATTACAGCTTTTCCGACTTTCTGTGCCGTGCCGTTTATACCGACGAGAACAAATACATCGTCAGCGCGGCGCAGAAGGCGGAGATACCCGCAGTTATCTCGGATAACGCTAAATTGGAGCTTGAGCTGTTTACCAGCCTCTCGCGCCTTGAAAGCGCGGATATGTGGAGCACGCTTGATTTCAAGTACCGCCTTCCCCGCTTTTCAAACACACCGACAGACTTTGTTTCCGCTTACGCAGACAGACTTAAAAACGTGGATAAGCTCGGATACGGCATTTTCGCATCCGCCGTTATGTTCCGCGTTGAAAACGAGGAGATAGTTCCCGTAAAGAGTGCCGATAAGGTAGACGAAAACGTATTTGTCGGTTACGAAGAGGAGCGCAATCAGGTATTTGAAAACACCGAGGCGCTTATTGACGGCAGGAATGCCGCAAACGTGCTTCTCTTCGGTGATGCGGGCACGGGCAAATCCTCCACCGTAAAGGCTTGCGTAAACCGCTATGCCGAAAAGGGTGTGCGCCTTATAGAGGTAAGAAAGGATCAGCTTTTCAGCCTCTCGCACGTTATGGGCAGAATTGCCGATAACCCGCTTAAATTCATTATTTTCATCGACGATCTTTCGTTTAACAAAAACGATGACTGCTTCAGTATGCTGAAGGCGGCGCTTGAGGGCTCCGCTTCCGCTAAAACGAAGAATGCGGTCATATACGCAACAAGCAACAGACGCCACATCGTCAAGGAAAGCTTTTCGGACAGAGGGGCGGAAAACGACGTCCACCACAGCGACACCGTGCAGGAGCTTCTCTCCCTTTCCGACCGCTTCGGCCTTACGGTTTATTTTGAAAGACCGAACAAGGCGCTTTACCTTGATATCGTTCACACTCTCGCAAAAAGACACAGCATTGAAA
The DNA here is from genome assembly GCA_045539485.1 of Eubacteriales bacterium. Classification (GTDB taxonomy): domain Bacteria; phylum Bacillota; class Clostridia; order Oscillospirales; family CAG-272; genus RUG12395. The sequence continues at coordinate 6,309 of JAZQFL010000077.1, read as the reverse complement.
TTGAAAAAGAAAAGCTTGACGTGCTTGCAGAGGCATTCGCCCTCAAAAAGGGCAGCCGTTCACCGCGTGCCGCCGAGCAATTTGTATACAGCTTACTGTGAGGTTTATTATGACAGAGAAAACATCCACCCCCAATGCCCCCAAGGCTATCGGCCCCTATTCGCAGGCAATCAAGGCAGGCAATATGCTTTACACCTCGGGTCAGATCCCGCTTGATCCCGTAAGCGGAGAAATAGTAGGAAGCAATATCACCGAGCAGACCGAGCAGGTAATGAAGAACCTTTCTGCCGTTCTTGCCGCCGCAGGCACTTCCTTTGATAATGCAGTAAAGACCACCTGCTTTATTGCCGATATGGCTGATTTTGCGGACTTCAACGCAGTTTATTCCAAGTACATCACCTCCGCGCCCGCACGCAGCTGTGTTGCGGTAAAGACGCTCCCCAAGGGCGCGCTCGTCGAGGTTGAGGTAATAGCAGTTATATAAACAAAGGGCGACCTATACGGTCGCCTTTTTCAGAGGTAAAAAATGAAACGTATATTCAGCCTTTTCCTATGCCTTATGCTTTGCTCCTGCTCGTCAGGTAACGTTCCGTACGCAACGGATGCTATCACAACCGAAGCCGTCACCACAGATGCTCCTGTAACGGAAGCTCCCAAACCCATCATACCGCAGTCAAACGTACTGCAGTTCGATAACAAAAAGGCGGGGATCTATAACTACTGCCCCTCTGTTATGACGGAGCCGGACGGCACAAGATATATCTATTACTGTACAAACAAGGACAGCTATAAGGTAATAGACTATGTCGGTTGCCGCAAAGGCACACCGAATGAGGACGGTTCCTATACCTGGAGCGAGGAAACGCTTGTTCTCTCCCCTTCTGCAAGCGGTGCGTGGGACGCGCATCACACCTGCGACCCGACGGTCATCAAGGGTGTTTTCCGTTATAACGGAGCGGAATACTCCTATCTTATGGCATACCTCGGCTGTACATCATACGATAATCAGGAAAACAAAATTGGTCTTGCGGTAGCAAATTCCCCTATGGGACCCTTTGTTAAAGTGGGAACAGAGCCGCTTGTGGACTTCAAGCTTGATCCTTCCTCCTCGGTATTTCAGTGGGGCGTTGGTCAGGCAAGCCTTGTAAGCATAGATAAGGCGGGAAAGGTATGGCTGTTCTATACAAGAGGCGATAAAAACGGAACGAGAACGGTTGTAAGAGAGTGCGATTTCTCCGACCTTAATGCCCCAGTAATGAGCGATGAAACAAAGCTATCCGTAAGCGGACTTGCAAACCTTAACGGCGGCAACGACTTTATGAACAATGCGGATTTTGTGTACGATCCCGAAACTGACAGATTCTATTCCGCATCCGATTGCCACCCCAATCCCGCGGACGAGCCGAATTATATAGCTTCCACGTTCCGAGTCAATTACTTTAAAGGAACTCAGCTCAACCGCGGTGCATGGCGCACCGTAGCGCAGGTCGGCCCCGCGAAAACGGGAGCAGCAAGAAACCACAACGTAGGCCTTGCGCGCGACGAGTACGGACATCTGTGCAATAAGGATTTTATAACCGTTTACTACACGGTTTCCGTAACGGGCAGCCAAAGCCTTTGGAGCTACAGAATATATGAATATAATATAAAGTTAAAATAAGAGAAAGCCGACGGGAATAACCGTCGGCTTTCTCTTATTTACCGTTATCGCCGTTTAGGAGCTCGTCTATCGTTATACCGAAAAGCTCAGCGAGGTAAGGGAGCAGAGATATATCCGGTACGGAATGCGCATTCTCCCATTTTGATACTGCCTGAGGCGTTACCCCCAAGCGCTCCGCAAGCTGCATCTGTGTCAATCCCAAACGCTTACGGAAAAACCTTATGTTCTTTCCTATATTCACTCCGCACCCCCTGAATTAATGTCTATACACGCAATTTTAACACCATTCGGTGTTATTTGTCAACACCAAACGGTGTTATTTGTATAATTATTTTGAATATAATAATTATACGGAGGCGGCTTATGAAGGGATACGGAAGAATAAGAGATCTGCGCGAGGACAGCGATAAAACTCAAAAAGACATTGCCTCGCTTTTAAATATGCAGTTAACGGTATACCAGCGCTACGAGCGCGGCGAGCGCGAGATCCCCCTCTGGGCGGCTATCAAGCTTGCGGACTATTACGGAGTTACCCTTGATTATCTGGTGGGGAGAGCTTGATACACCTCATCTGCCGCGTCCCGCGGCACCTTTCCCTCAAGGGGAAGGCTTTAGAATTGCGAGCAAAAATCGCTTTAGACGAAGAAAACCCCAAAAAGCAAACCGAAGGCGTATTTTCATACGTCGAGGTGCTTTTTGGGGTTTCTCTGAAGTATCAAACGATTTTTCAAAGGGAAATTTTAATTGCGAGCAAAAATCGCTTTAGACGAAGATACAAAATGGGGTCGGACGACGGCGTATTTACATACGCCGAGGTCGACCCCGTTGCAGTATCTGAAGTATAAAGCGATTTTTGCCGCAATTAACAGCGGGTCATGAGTTCGATAATCTTATCGTCAGTACCCTTCATTCCGTCGCGGACCATCTCGCTAACGCTGTCAATAGTGTTCTCCACACCCTTGAAGATGATTCCGTCGTTTGCGTAGAACTGTTGACCCTCTTTATACATATAGTAGCCTGTGAGGGCGGCATCAAGGGAGGATGCGATCTTTGCGGCACAGCTTGCCTTTGCACCGTCGCATACTATGCCGGATGCAATTGCAAGAGAGTTTACAAGCGTATGGTTTACTACCTTAAGGTCTCCGCCGCCGAGATAGGCTATTGCGGCTCCTGCGGCAGTTGCGGCACTTACCGCACCGCAGAATGCGGAAAGACGGCCCATACCCTTTTTAAGATGTATTGCTATAAGATTGGAAAGCACAAGCGCGCGGTAGAGGCTTTCCGGAGTGCTGTTCCATTCCTTTGCGTACTCGATAACGGGCACGCTGACGGTAATACCCTGATTACCGCTTCCCGAGTTGATAACAACGGGCATCTCGCAACCGCTCATACGCGCGTCAGAGCCTGCCGCCGCCATTGCGCGGGCGCGTGTCTGTACGTTATCGCCGTAAGCGTGGAGAAGGACCTTACCGACGTTTGCGCCGTAGCTGTTCTTGATTCCCTCCTCGGCTATTGCGGTATTGCACTTTATCTGATGGTCGAGAAGCTCCTTAACGTCGGCAATATCCACGGTGGTTGCAAAGTCATATATTTCTTTAACGGAAAGCGCGCTGTAATCAAGCTCACCCGTTTCTGCGGGGTTTACGGGCTCGGCATCGTACAGTACCTCGCCGTTGTGCATTATAAGTGCAATACCGGTATGGTGGTTTTTGATGCGTACTATAGCCTCGTCATCCCCTGCGTAAACGTATATCCTTATGTCAAGCACAAGGTCGGTCTTTGCGGGAACAACGCTTATCTCGGTGTTTTCAAGAAAACGCGCAAGCTCTATGCGCTGTGTGTCGGTAACAGAAGAAATTACCTCCAGCTCGCGCGAAGCATCGCCCGCAACGATTCCGACAGCGGCGGCAACAGCAAGACCCCTGCGCCCGTCGGTGTTGGGAACAACAACGCTTTTCACGTTTTTGATTATATTTCCGCTTACCTCAACGATAACGCGCTCGGGCATTCTTCCCAGCGTTTCGCGCGCCTTTGCGGCACAGTAAGCAACCGCTATCGGCTCAGTACAGCCCATTGCGGTGGCAAGCTCTTTTTCAAGTATCTGCAAATACGTGGAATAAAGCTGACAGTTACAGTCCATCGTTTTCTCCAAACAGTTTATTTATTTTCAGTATAACATCAAAATGTGAACTTTTCAAGCATGTCCGATATTTTATCCGTATCAAGCTCGGGGAACGGAATTATCGGCGCAGGAGTTGATACGTCGCTTATGCGTTTTTCAAACCACATAAGATCAAGCCATCTGCCGAATTTAAAGCCGATACCGTGCATAGTTCCGAGGTGGGAAAAACCCAATTTTTCGTGCAGGGCAACGCTCGATTCGTTGGGATAAGTTATTGAAGCAACAACGGAAACGAAGCCCTGAAGCTTTAAAATAGCGATAAGCGCATTGTAAAGGAGCTTGCCTGTTCCCTTGCCCGTTTCGTTTTTATCCACGTACACGGAAAGCTCGCACGACCAGTTGAATGCGGCGCGCTCGCGGTACATATCCGCGTATGCATAGCCGACAGCTCTGCCATTTTCCTCCGCTACGATATAGGGGTATTTTTCAAGCTTGTGCGCTATCCTCTCGCCAAATTCTTCGGCATTCGGAGCTACGTATTCAAACGTGATAGCGGTATTTTCCACGTAGTAGGCATAGATAGAGGCAAGCGCCGCGCCGTCCTCTTTTGTGGCAATTCTGAGTTTTACCATATCATTTCACCAAATCATATTGCCGCGCGCCATTCTGCAAATACGCCCTCGCCCTGTCATCCTCGAGCGCCGTTTTAGATTCTTCGCGTTGCTCAAGAATGACGAAACGGCGCGAAGGATCTCGGGCGAACAAACATATATCAACGCGCGGCATTTGTACAACAATATGTTATTTCACCACGGATATTTTATCAATACCGTAATATTCAAAGCATTTTACTGCGTTTTTGTCAAGTCTTTCGCCGCAGACCGCTATCGGCACCGCAGGCGGACAGCCGACTGAAGGAGAGGCAAGCACTCTGCCGACAGCAGCTCTTGCATCCACCGTTTCAGAAGGCGAGAGAAGCGCCTCCCTTATGCTCACCCTTTTTTCGCCGCGCCTTAGCTTGGGCGGTCTTTCGAAAATGGGAGCTTTCGCGGGAATGGCGCAAAGAACATCGCACATTCTATGAAGTGCTTCCCTTTTTATCTCGGGAGTAAGCATCAAAACAAGATAGTCGGGATCCGCAAACTCGCATTCATAGCCGCTTTCGCGCAAAATGTCCGCAAGCTCTGTTCCGAGATAGCCGTATGCCTTTGCGCGCAGGGTGATCTTCAGCGGCTCGTCACCGTAAAGAAGATAGCCGTGTATGCGAAGCTTGTCCTTTATTTCCATTACAGACAGGCAATATTCGCCAAGCATTTCCTTATACCCGTCGGAAATATACTTATTTGCCGCATCAAGCGACTGCATTATAAGATAGGACGGGCTTGTGGAACCGAAAAGTGCAAGGCCATCCTTTGCCCTCTCCGTAAAAAACGCAGGAGCATCGCTTGCGATATGCAGGTACGCACCGCCCGTAACCACGGGCAGGGTCTTGTGCGCGCTGTCGCAGCAGATATGCGCTCCGCAGTCTATAGGATGCTCGGAAACGGGCAAAAACCTTAAATACGCGCCGTGTGCGTTATCAACGCACAAAAGTACCCCGTACCGTCTGCACACCTTGGCTATACCCGCTATATCGGCAACCAGACCGAGATAATCGGGACTTGTGATATACAGCGCGTGCGGAAGCTGTTTTGCGGTCTTGAGGTATTTCTCCACATCCTCCGCAGTAACGGAAGCGGAAAGCAGGTCACCCTCTCCCGAAAGCCACTCGACCTCCATATCAAGAAGCGCGGCGGCATAGAGAAATGTCTTATGCACGTTTCTGACCGCCAGAACACGTGTTTTTTCAGCTTTTCCGCGGGCATACAGCGTAACAAGGTGCATCATTGCCCGAATACACTGAGAAGAGCCCTCGGTGCTGTAAAATGTCTTACAGCCGAAAAGCGCGGATGCATTCGCTTCACTTTCCGCAATGATGCCGTTTGCCTCATAAAGACTGTCGGCGCCTTTTATTTCGGTTATATCAAGGCTTTCACATCCGATGAATGACGCACCCTTGTGCCCCGGCATATGAAGCCTTGTTTTATCTTTTTGCGCGTAATCGCGCACAAAATCACAAATGGGAGTTTTCATTATTCTTTAAGCGCACGCGCAACGGCAACCATAATGGCGCACTCCATACGCTTGCGGAAAAGGCGGCAGCCGTATTCGTAAACTCCGGTAACGGAGCCGGTTGCGTGGTATGCGTTTGCGGCGCATCCGCCCGAGCAGTAAAGGCGAGCCCAGCAATCGCGGCATTCGGGATGCGCGTACACGTTGCATGCGGCAAACTGTCCCTGGACCTCTTTGTTGGTAACGCCGTTATAAATATCGCCGAGCTTGAACTTTTCATCACCCACGAACTGATGGCAGGGGTAAAGATCGCCCCAAGGAGTAACAGCCATATACTCGGTTCCCGAGCCGCAACCCGAGATACGCTTATAAATGCAAGGACCGCCCGAGAGGTCAAGTCGGAGGCCAAGCGGTC
>JAZQFL010000076.1:0-6172 GCA_045539485.1 Eubacteriales bacterium | reverse complement strand
GCTTGCCACGAGGGCGCAATTGAGATGGTAAACGGCAAGGCGCGCCTTCCCCGCGAGGATTACTGTGACGGCCTCGGCGATTGCCTGCCCGCATGCCCTACAGGCGCTATTACCTTTGAGGAGCGCGAAGCCCCCGCGTATAACGAGGCGGCTGTACTTGCTTCCAAAGCGCAAAAGAAGGGGCCTCTGCCATGCGGATGCCCCGGCACTATGTCAAAGGCTATAAAACGCGAGACGTGCACTGTTCCCTCTCCTGCACCCGCAGCGAGCATGCTTTCTCAGTGGCCCGTACAAATAAAGCTCGTTCCCGTAAATGCCCCTTATTTTGAGGGAGCAAACCTGCTTATCGCGGCAGACTGCACCGCCTATGCATACGGCAATTTTCACAACGAGTTTATACGCAACCATATCACGCTCATCGGCTGTCCCAAGCTTGACGAGGGCGATTATTCGGACAAGCTGACAGCCATCATTGCAAATAACAATATTAAGAGCGTAACCGTTGTACGTATGGAAGTTCCCTGTTGCGGCGGTATTGAATTTGCGGTAAAAAAGGCATTGCAGGCAAGCGGAAAATTCATTCCGTGGAGAGTTGTTACTATATCCACGGACGGAAGAATTTTAGACTAACAAAAACCTAGGGGGGCTCGTTGAGCCGCCCTAGGTTTTTGTTAGTGGTTGTATTAAAACTCCACAGTTTCGGGAGCCTTACCGAACGCGCAGAAGGTTGCCACAGCGTTCTTCATATAGAACACCTGTGTGTTACCGTCGTTTTCATCGTACATTCCGCGCAGGTTGGGGTAGGCATCGAGCATGGATTTCTTTGCTTCAAAGCAGTCATCCTCAACAAGCTCGCAAGCAACACGGATCCACGCGCCGTCCTTTTTGATAATTTCGGGATCGAGCATCACCGTATATGCAGTATTCCGTCCTCTCTCGTCGAGGAACGTGATGATGCGCTTGCGCACACCGATCATATTCGCCGCCATGCCGACGCAAGTTTCCTTGTGTGCAGTAAGCGTGTCAAGCAGATCTTCTGCGACCTTGAGATCATCCTTTGTTGCTATTTCCAACTTCCCTGCAAGAAAGATCGGATCGTGAACCGGTTCTTTGATCATTTTCCTTCACCCTATATCCGTACACTTTCAAATCCACTTTACCGTTCTCAAGTGCAATGCCGTCCTTTTCGAGGCGGCGTTTTTGTTCGTCAATACCGCCGAAAGCGTATGCGCGGCTAAGCTCCCCTTTGCTGTTCACGACCTTGTAGCAGGGATACTTTTCGCCATCGGGATTTGAATGGAGCGCATTTCCTACCGCACGCGCCCACGCGCGGTTACCGAGCATTTCCGCAAGCATTCCGTATGTAACGACCTTGCCGCGCGGAATAGTGCAAAGCATATCGTACAGCCGTTGTTTATCCATTTTCAGTACCCTATTCCACGTTTTTCTTGTCATTGGTCCTACATTCATTATAATAAACACTAATGAAAAACGCAACACATCACCGCAAAAAAGGGCGGATATTATCCGCCCCGGGATGACAGCACGTGACTCAGGCTTTTTATTTGATTTTTCTGTGGTCATCGGTTGCAGGATTATCGATCAGCTCTCCGTCCTCCGTAAAGCGCGAACCGTGGCAGGAACAATCCCACGAGTGCTCTTCGCAGTTATATTTGAGGGCACAGCCGAGGTGAGGACAGCGCGGAACGGTTGGAGTAAGAAGCCCCGTAATTGATTCAAAAGCATTAACTGCAAGCTGAGGGCGCAGAAGGCTGCGCGACGGCGAGAACACATCCGCATAGGTATTTACCTTTTCGCACACAAGGTCGGAGATAATTTGCGCCGCCGTCATTGCATTACTCATTCCCCATTTATTAAAGCCTGTTACAACGTATACATTCGGCAGATCTTTTGCATACTGACCGATATACGGAACACCGTCAAGCGACATACAGTCCTGCGTTGCCCATTTTGCAACTACTTCGGCATTTTTATAATGCTTCTTTGCAAATTCTTCGAGCGCCTGCCAGCAACCGCCCTTTTTGCCCGTGCGGTGACCGCCTCCGCCGAGTAACAGCAGATCTCCGTAACTGCGGAACGACATTCCCGTATCGGATTCATCAACGTACATACCGCTGACATTCTGCGCGTTTTTCAGCGCAATAACGTAGGAGCGGTGCTGATAGAGCTTTAAAGGATATAAGCCGTGTTTGTTCAGCATCGGAAAGTGGGTTGCGATTATCAGCTTTTTAAAAGATATCTCGCCGCTGTCGGTGCGTGCCTTGCGGGGCATAAGCTCCACGATCTTTGTGTGCTCGCAGATAGGCAGATCCTTTGCGATCGCGTTAAGGAATTTCAGAGGGTTAAACTGTGCCTGATCTTTAACACGCACCGCGCCCGCAACCGCAAACGGAAGCTCGCGGGCATCCGAAAGCTCGGCTTTCACTCCAATGCGCACAAGGGCATCGACCTCTCTTTCTATCTTACCGCGGTCATTTAGTGAATAAACGTAATTATCCCTCACTTCAAAATCGCAGTCGATATCCTTAGAAAGGCGTGCGTATTCGTCGATCGCACGCATCTGTGCCTCTGCGTAAAGGCGCGCCTTATCCTCGCCGAAGCGTTTTATCATCTTATCGTAAATAAGACCGTGGCCGAGTGTGATCTTCGCTGTGGTGTTCTTTGTGATGCCTCCGCATATCTCATCGGCTTCCGCAAGCATACAGTCCACGCCCGCGTTTTTCAGCTTATACGCGCATAAAATACCCGCTATACCGCCGCCGATAATCAAAACATCCGTTTTTTTATTGCCGCTTAAAGCTTTAAATTCGTTTTGCGGCGCGCTTTTCTCCCATACCGATTCCATAATATGCCTCCGAGCTTTGATACCAATGTTATTAAGTTAAGCCAACCGCCCGTCATTCTTGAGCGGAGCGTTCGCAAAAAGATTCTTCGCTTCGCTCGAGAATGACATTTGCGAACGCGCAGCGAAGAATCTTGCGGTTGGCTTAACTTAATAACATTGGATTTGATAAGAATAGTATTTGCACCGCAAATCGGAATATACGCATAATCCGCACCGCTCGGCCGCACACTAAAAAGAAACGGTTGGTAGCATAATGAACATTATCAAGATCATATTAACTTCGCTTTTATCGGTAGCATCGCTGTTTGCGATCACAAAAATTATGGGGCACAAGCAGGTCGCTCAGCTTGACTTTTTTGACTATGTAAGCGGTATCACTATCGGCTCTATAGGCGCCGAGCTTGCAACAGAGCTCGAAAAGCCGCATAGGCCCCTTATAGCATTGATAATTTACTGCCTTTCATCGCTTGTTTTAAATCTCGTTGCCCACAAGATCCCGCGCACGCGCAAATATATCAACGGCACACCGACGATACTGATGAACAACGGCAAAATATACCGCCCGAACCTCAAAAAAGCCAAGCTAGATCTATCGGAATTCTTGCTTCTCTGCCGAGAGCAGGGATATTTCGACCTTGAGGAGATACAAACGGCGGTATTTGAGCATAACGGAACGCTTTCCATTCTGCCCAATGCGGCTAACCGCCCGTTGACACCCGAGGATATGAACGTCACGGTAAAACCGGCGCATATCGGAGTTGAGGTCATTATGGACGGCAGGATCATGGGCGAGAACCTTTCACGAATGGGGCGGAATGAAAAATGGCTGGAACAGCAGATCAAAACACAGGGCTATAAGGATGCAAAGGAAATCCTCCTCGGCATCTACCGAGCCGAGGAGGACAAGCTGGATCTGTATACAAGCTGACAGATCAATCTATATTTTTTATGGCAACCGTTAAAGCCCTTATTATGCTTTCTATTTCCATAGACGGCTCTTTGTTTTGCTCCTTGTTTTGCTCCTTGCAGTACGGAATATGAATAAAAGCCACCCTTGTCTTTGTGTTCTCAAAATGCGCAAGCAGACTGTACAGCACGTCGTTACAAACGTACGCCCCTGCGGAATACGATACCTGCGAGGGTATTCCCGCGGAATTTACCGCCTCTGCCATTTTGCGCACGGGCAGGGTGGAAAAATACGCTTTATCCCCGCCCGTAATTATCTCCTCGTCCTGCGGTTGATTACCGCTGTTATCGGGTATATTGCCGTGGCGGAGATTAATTCCCACAAGCTCCGGAGTTACAGCACTTCTGCCGCCCGCCTGACCGACACAAATTATTACGTCGCACAAAAGCTCCTCTGCCGCTCTTTTCACCTTTTCCGCCGCCTCTCCGAACACCACGGGAAGGCATAGCTTTGTAAGCTCATATCCGCCTATTTCATCATCAAGGCGCAAAACCGCCTCCCAAGAGGGATTTATTTCTTCGCCTCCAAACGGCTCAAAGCCCGTTATCAATAATTTTTTCATCGTTTATCTCCCCCTGCAGCCGAAGCATTATTTTAAAACCGTTTTTATCGCAAACATCTGCAATCTCTTCGGCAGAATATTCAGCAGAACGAGCAAGGGGTTTCGATTAATGGAATACGCAAAGCGCGGACTGCGCTTTTTTAGTATACTTGCACACTTTGCGGCTATCCTTGCAGGCGGAACACACCTTGCCTCAACACGGTTTACTATCCTCTTGAATCTGTCTGCGTTGCAGGAATACAGCCTTGTATTCTCGCAGAAGCGGTCAAGCGCATCCGTGGAAGCACCAAGCATCCCCGTTTCCACCGCGCCCGCGCGGAGGACGGACACCTTTATACCAAGCAGCTGAAGCTCCATTGCAAGCGAGTATGCATATTTATCAAGCGCCGCCTTGGTAACGGCATATATGCCCGTAAAGGGCAACGGATCAAGCGAGGCAAGCTCGCTTGTGGTTATAATTATTCTGCTATCCCGTCCAAGCAACGGCAAAAAGACCTTGTTTACCAAAAAAGCACCGCGTACGTTGATGTCAAAAATGCGGTCAAATGCGCAATTCTCCATTTCCGCAAGTGAATCTAGCATATATATGCCCGCGAAATGAATTATGGCGCAAAGGCTGTCCGTGTGCTTATGTACGGTATCAAAGGCGGCTTTTACACTATTTTCGGACGTAATATCAGCCGCTATAGAAAAAATATTTTCCTCTGCTTCGCCCTCTCTCAGATCAAGCGCAAATACCCTGTAGCCTTGTTTGGATAATAACTGCACGGCGGATTTTCCCATTCCGCCGCAAGCTCCTGTTATGAGTACACTTTTCATAGCTATTCTCCGCATCAATGGATAAGTACAATATACCACATCCTACGCTCAATATCAACCTATGCGGGTATAAAACCTCGGTCTCGCCCGTAAAATATACCATAATATACAGAAGGACGGCGGATATGAAGCGAGATATACCACTTTGGCAGATCGGCGGATCTGCATTTACCGCACTTGGCGGAACTTTACTGCATTATCTTTACGAATGGACGGGGGAAAGTGTGCTTGCGGCACCTTTTTCGGGCGTTAACGAATCAACGTGGGAGCATATGAAGCTCCTATACTTCCCTCTCCTTATTTTTGCGCTGATACAATCGCGTTTTTTTAAAGATTACAAAGGCTTTTGGTGCTCAAAGCTTATTAGCACGACCGCAGGGCTTGCGCTCATCCCCGCGCTGTTTTACACGTACAACGGCGCATTCGGCAAATCGCCCGATTGGGTAAACATCGCTATCTTTTTCATATCGGCGGCACTTGCCTTTCTCATCGAACGCCACCTTTTCAAATATGATTTTACCTGCAAATATCCGCGCCTTGCGTTTTTGCTTGTTTGCGTTATAGGTATACTGTTTATTGTTTTCACCTTTAAAACTCCGCAGATACCGTTGTTTGAGGATCCGCTGACAGGAACGTACGGAATATAAAAAATAGGCAAGAGCGACGCTCTTGCCTGTCTTTTATTCTTTCCAGACAAAATTATAGTTAATTGATTCTCCGCCGTCAACAAGTATGCTCTGTCCCGTGCAGAAGGAATTGACCGCGGTAAGGAAATATGCCCATTCGGCGATTTCCTCGGGCGTTGCCCAGCGCTTGAGTGGCGTTTCGTCCATTATCTCGGCCCAGAGCTCAGCATCGTTTATCACGCACTCGTTTAGGGGAGTGAGCACTCCGCCGGGATCAAGGCTGTTGCAGGTGGCTCCATACTTAGCTACACGCATTGCGACGTTTTTCGTGT
>JAZQFL010000075.1:0-6297 GCA_045539485.1 Eubacteriales bacterium | reverse complement strand
TGGTGCTGCGCCCCGATCAGCTGGAAGAGGAGTTCAAGGGCTGCCTGTCTCTGGCGAAGTACGTCCTTGACACCATCGGTCTGCTGGATCACTGTACCTTCCGCTTCTCCCAGTGGGATCCGGAGAATCCGAAGAACAAGTACGAGGGTACCGCCGAGCAGTGGGAGGCCGCGCAGGCTGCCATGAAGCAGATTCTCGACAATCTGGGTCTCGAGTACGAAATCGGCATTGACGAGGCCGCATTCTACGGCCCGAAGCTTGACATTCAGTGCAAGAACGTGTTCGGCAAGGAAGATACCATCGTTACCATTCAGATAGATATGCTGCTTGCGGAGAAGTTCGGTATGTACTATACCGACAGCGACGATAAGCAGAAGCTGCCCTACATCATCCACCGTACCTCCATGGGCTGTTACGAGCGTACCCTTGCGCTTCTTATCGAGAAGTATGCAGGCGCGTTCCCCACTTGGCTTGCTCCCGTTCAGGTGCGCGTAATGCCCATAAGCGACGCTTGTGCGGATTATGCTAAGCAGGTTGCGGCAGCACTTGAGAATATGAACGTCCGCGTTGAGACCGACCTCCGCAACGAGAAGATCGGTTATAAGATCCGCGAGGCTCAGATCCAGAAGATTCCCTACGCAGTTGTAGTAGGCGAAAAGGAAGCGGCAGACGGCACTGTTGCCGTACGTAACCGTAAGGAGGGCACAAACGAAACGATGCCCCTTAACGACTTCCTCGCTAAGCTTGCAGTTGAGATCGCAACCAAGGCAAGATAAAAAATATGTTGTTAACCGCCCCTGCAATCCGTAAACTTTGCAGGGGCGGGGATCTCATATTACAATGTTTTTGCCGCAGACGAGGCGGCATTTTTGTTTGGAGAAACATATGATGAATAAAACGGCAACATGGCTTTTGGTTTTGCTTTCGGTGTTGATACTTGTATCCTGCGGCAAAAGCCAAACGGAGGATACCGGCGCTGTAACCGAGCAGCATATTCATAATGTTGTAATTGATGAGGCACTCTCTGCAACTTGCAAGGACACAGGCCTGACGGAGGGCAGTCACTGTTCGGTTTGCAATGAAGTGCTGTCGGCACAGGAGATTATCCCGCCCACGGGCGATCACAGCCCGGCAGAACCGGTTACTGAAAACGTTACCGATCCTACTTGTGTGAAAAAAGGCAGCTGCGATGAGGTCGTGTACTGTTCATTGTGTAATACGGAGCTGAGTCGATCTGCAAAGACTATAGAATGCGCACCGCATAATTATGACGGTCTCATTTGTATTGAATGTAATGCAGAAAAACAGACCGAGGGATTGATCTATATTACCTCGAGTGACGGCACGTGCAGCGTTTTTATGCCGAAGACCTGCGAGGATACCGAGATCATTATTCCGAAAACCTCACCTACGGGAAGCACGGTCGTGGCTGTAGCTTCAAATGCATTTTACGGATGCAAGAATATTGTCAGCGTTATTATACCCGATACTGTAACAAGCATAGGTGACAACGCATTTTACGCATGCGAGAATATCGTCAGTGTTACTATGCCTGATAAGTTGAAAAGCATAGGCTCTCAGGCATTTTACGGATGTAAGAATATGGTCGATATTGATATCCCCGACACGGTAAAAACCATCGGAGATCACGCATTTGCCTACTGTACAGCCCTCGAGACCGTAGTTTTGCCGGATGGTTTAACGGCTTGGGAATCCTATGTATTCCCCGATTGCAGGCAACTAAAGCTTAACGAGTATAACGGAATGCACTATTTGGGAAGCACAAGTAATCCGTATTTTTTGCTTATGGGTGTTGAGGATACAACAAAAACCTCATATGAGATACACCCCGATGCCGTCTATATAAACAACCATGCTTTTCACAATTGCAAAGAGCTTGTTGAGATCGTGATTCCCGATAAGACCAAGGGGCTCGGTATGTGGGCTTTTTTGGGTTGCGAAGCTTTGAAAAAAGTGGAGCTTCCGGATAGCTTGGAGGTCATAGACAGCGTTGCTTTTAACCATTGCAAGAGTCTTCAAAATATCGTTATTCCGAATGGTGTTATAGAGATAAGAGGATATGCATTTGATGCTTGCACATCTCTTGAAGGCGTTGTATTTGAAAATACCGCCGGCTGGAGGCTTTTTAACGGATCGTCAGACAAAACAGGTACGGCATTTGACGTTTCTTCGCCTGTTGAAAATGCGGCGCGGCTTAAAAAAGGCTTTGGTGGCAGTATAGTCAGAAATTAACGATTCGATAATCATAAATAAGAAAAAACAGGTCGGGAAAACAACATTTCCCGACCTGTTTTGTCTTTGATGCTTAGATGCTCTCGCCGCTTTCTGCCTCGCAGGTCACCTCGCGGCCTTCCGCTACAACTGTAACGGGATCCTCAACGGTGCACTCCTCGCCGCAGAATGCGTCCTCGCAACAGCACTCGCCGCAGCATCCGTCGCAGAGATCCTCGTCCTCGGCCTTTGCCGCAAGCTTTTTATTTATGCTTTTAACTATGGCCGTAACAGCGGCGGCGATGCCGGCAACGGCAACAACTGCGCCTACGATGGCAAGTACGGTCTTTAGGGTATCGGGCTTTTCGTTTTTATTGAAGAACATAGTATAAAACCTCCTTTATCGGTTCTCGTATATATTTTACCAATTAATTCGGTAAAATGCAATATTTTTTGCCTTATTCAAATGTTAAAATTATGTTACAAAAAACTTTTGGGAATATCCTTGACAAGCAGAGAATATAAATGTATAATAACAACGATTGAACAACTGTTCAAATGTATACACAAGGAGTTCTTATGGTAAAGACATACAAAATTGAAGTGGACTGCGCAGGCTGTGCAAACAAGATGGAGGCGGCAGCGGCGAAGGTCGATGGGGTTAAAAGCGTACACATAAGCTTTATGACACTCAAGATGACCGTGGAGTTTGAAGACGATGCCGACGAGCGCGAGGTTATGAAAAACGTGCTGAAGGTCTGCAAAAAGATAGAGCGCGGCTGTGAGATCGATTTCTGATGACTAAAAAACAGAGAAAAATATTTTGGCGGTTGATAATTTCCGCGGTGCTCACGTTGCTTGCCGCAGTTCTGCCTGCGGAGGGCGCTTTGCGTGCTGTGCTGTTTCTTTTGCCGTATCTTGTTATAGGATATGACATTCTGCTCTCGGCTGTGCGCGGAATTATCGCACTTCAGCCGTTTGATGAAAACTTGCTTATGGCGGCGGCGACCTTCGGAGCGATAATTCTCGGTGAATATACCGAGGCGTGCGCAGTAATGCTTTTTTACCAGCTCGGTGAGCTTTTTCAGAGCATTGCCGTCGGTAAAAGCCGCCGCAGTATAGCTGAGCTTATGGATCTGCGCCCCGATCATGCTAATCTGCTTGATACGGATGGCAATATGCACACGGTCTCTCCCGAGGAAGTGAGTATCGGAGATACCGCAAGGGTAAGGCCGGGTGAGAGGATCCCGCTTGACGGAGTTGTTGTTTCGGGCATTTCCGCACTTGATACGTCTGCGCTTACGGGTGAGAGTATGCCGCGTGATATAAGCGAGGGAAGCACCGTACAGAGCGGATGCGTTAACATAAGCGGGGTTATCGATATCCGCGTAACGTCTGTTTACGGAGAATCCACTGCGGCAAAGATACTTGATCTTGTCGAAAATGCCGCGCAAAGAAAATCGAAGTCCGAAAGATTCATATCCAAATTCGCAAGGTATTACACGCCTGCGGTGTGTATTTCCGCGCTGCTTTTGGCGATCGTTCCTCCGCTTGCAGGTCTTGCTTTTAACGGCAGTGCGGAGTGGAGCGTGTGGGTATACCGCGCACTCAGCTTTCTTGTTATCAGCTGTCCGTGCGCGCTTGTGATAAGTATACCGATGACGTTTTTTGCAGCCATCGGAAGTGCGGGCAGAAGCGGGATCCTTATAAAAGGCTCGGATTCGCTTGAAAGGCTTGCCTCGGTAAAATGCGCTGTGTTCGATAAAACAGGCACTCTTACGGCGGGAGAATTTGAGGTCGTTTCGGTAAATGGAATAACTATGCCGAGTGAGTCGGTGCTTGAATATGCCGCGATAGCCGAGTGCGGCTCAACTCACCCTATTGCCGTCAGCTTGATGAAGGCTTACGGAAAGGATATCCCGATGCAGGCTCAGTCGGTCACAGAGCGCGCGGGCTGCGGTGTTAGTGCCGTTATAGACGGCAAAAACGTTGCCGTGGGCAATTTGCGCTTAATGGATAAGCTCGGCATTGTCTGCACCGATTCGGGAATCGGTACCGAGGTGTTCGTTTCTGTTGACGGTGAGCTTGCGGGCAGTATAATAATTTCCGACAAGCTGAAGGAAAATGCCGTTAAAATAGCGGATGCATTAAAAAATGCGGGTGTTGAGCGTGTATGTATTCTGACGGGAGACATTCAGGCGGAAGCCGAGCGTATCGCTGCTTGCGTTGGTGCGGATGAGGTGCGTCACAGCCTTTTGCCTGCCGATAAGGTAAGCGCGCTTGAGGATATAATGTCACGCTCCGAAGGGTACACCCTTTTTGCGGGTGACGGTATAAACGATGCCCCCGTAATACGCCGTGCCGATATCGGCATTGCTATGGGAGGGCTCGGCAGTGACGCGGCAATCGAAGCGGCGGATGCCGTCATTATGGACGACGATCCTAAAAAGACGGTGAAGGCTATCGGGATAGCAAAGCGCAGTATGGCGATAGTTTATCAGAACATAGTACTTGCCATAGGTGTAAAGCTTGCGTGCCTTGTGCTCGGGGCTGTCGGTGTCACGGGAATATGGATGGCGATATTTGCGGACGTTGGCGTTATGGTGCTTGCGGTGCTTAATGCCATGAGAGCTATGAAAACAGAGGAGTCTTAATATGAGCGATATCAAGCATGCCGATCTTTGCGGCGAAAAAGACGTGCATCCCGCACTTCTTTCCGAGGTGAAGGGAAAAATGCCCGATGACGAGAAGCTGTTCGACCTTGCGGAGCTTTTCAAGGTGTTCGGCGACTCCACAAGGATGAAGATACTGTTTGTGCTTTTTGAGGCGGAGGTCTGTACATGTGATCTCGCGGAGGTGCTTAATATGACCGCTTCCGCTGTTTCGCACCAGCTGAACGTGCTGAAAAGAACAAAGCTTGTAAAATGCCGCAGGGAAGGAAAGGCAGTATTTTACTCGCTCTCCGACGAGCATGTGCGATCCATAATCAGTATGGCGATGGAGCATATAGAGGAATGAAATAAAGAGCCGATTGCGCTAAGCAAGTCGGCTCTTTTTTGCGTTTCAAACTATTGATTTCGTATAAAAACTATGATAATATATAACTTGGATAATTATATGCAGAGGGGGAGCTTTATGGAAAAAACGTTTTTGACGATCGGTAATACTCAAATAGAATTTACCTGTAATCTTGCAAAGATCCCTCTTGTAAACGAGGTAACGGTCGAGCGCGGAGACAGAGAGATAACTCCCGGAGGATTCGGGCTCGTCTGTGCTGCCGCAATTGCGGAGCTTGGTGCACACAGCTCGCTTTGCACCTGCATCGGAGGCGACAGATACGGCGATATGCTTACCCGCTTTTGCCGCGATAAGGATGTTTCGCTTGATTCTGTATACACGGACAAGCACCTGCCCACCGCGTTTCTGATGACACTTGCAGAGAATAACGGAGCAAGGCGTTCCGCCTTCTATCCCGGTGCGTTTGAGGCGGTAAGACACAGCTTCATCGAGGAGGCTTTTGCAAACCGCCCCGACTGCGTTTGCGCATCGCTTGACCTCCCCGCGGAGCATGTTGCATACATAGCCGAAATGGCTGATCTGCAGGATATTCCTCTGTTTTTGGAAGCTTCCAACGCAACGGCGGCATACCCCTTTGGGGACATCTGCGGATGCGAAGCCTTTGTGTGTGATGAGGCGCAGGCATACCGTATTGCGCGCATTATGCCCGACTCTATGGAAAACTGCCTCAAATGCGCAATGAAGCTTGCCTATATGATCAGAACACGGTACGTGGTGATGAAGCTCAGTGAGCGCGGAGTATACGTTTACGACGGAAAGTACTGCAGTATCGCTCCGAACAGAGCACAAAATGCATCTGAAACCGCAGGTGCCGTTCCCGTATTTGCGGCGGCGCTTGCTTATACGTATATGCAGACAAAAAGCATGGAGGTGGCTTCCAAGTACGCTTCCGTTGCTCTTGCCGTGCTGGAAAGCAAGGGCGGAGGTGTAGGCGGCCTTCCCGCGCTTGCGGAGATAGGTGCTTACTGCAAAGAAAACAACATCAAC
>JAZQFL010000074.1:0-8284 GCA_045539485.1 Eubacteriales bacterium | reverse complement strand
TAAAAAAGCAAAAAAAGAAATTTTAAATCCCGGTAAGTTATATTCACTTACGAAACTACAAAACTTTTTGGGCAAAAAGTATAAAATGCCGATGGAGCGCAGTTTGGCTATAGCGCA
Organism: Eubacteriales bacterium; assembly: GCA_045539485.1. Classification (GTDB taxonomy): domain Bacteria; phylum Bacillota; class Clostridia; order Oscillospirales; family CAG-272; genus RUG12395. The sequence goes on along the minus strand of JAZQFL010000074.1, from coordinate 8,167 downwards.
AAAACTTTACGAAAACGGCTATATAAGTTATCCGAGAACAAACTCGGAATATCTTGCAACTGCCGAGCAGGGCAAGATGAAAAAGATAATCGAGGGCGTTAGCAAGCTCGGTTACCCCGTGCAGTTCCGTTTTTCCAAGACGATATTCGACGATAAAAAGATAGAAAGCCACTCGGCACTTACGCCTACTTATAAGATTCCCGACGTAAAGAGCCTCACCGATGACGAAAAGAAGGTGTATTCCGCTATCTTCCGCCGCTTTGTTGCCGTTTTCTGCGCCGAGGAATGCAAGGTTGATAAAACGACCATTACCATATCCGTCGGCGGGCTTGAGGATTTCACCCTAAAGGGAATGATGATCGCGGAACCGGGCTGGACCAAGTACGACGATTACGATAAAAAGGATAAAGTACTGCCATCGCTTAACAAGGGCGATACCGTAAATATCAACTTCCTGCCGCAGGAAAAGGAAACAACTCCCCCTAAGCACTACACGATAGAAACGCTCAATAACTACCTCAAAAACCCCTTCCGCGAGGAAAAAGCCGCCGCGGAAACGGAAAGCGACGAGGAGGAGTACCGCGCGGTATTCGAGGGACTGGAGCTCGGTACCGAGGCGACCCGTACCTCTATTATCGACAACGCAAAGAAGAGCGGCTATATCGAGCTGAAAAAGGACGTATACCGCATACTTCCCGGCGGAGAATTTCTCATCGAATCCCTTATCCGTATGGGTATTTCGATGGACAAGTATAAGACCGCCGAGCTTGGCAAGGCGCTGAAAAAGGTGTTCCGAGGCGAAATTGAGGTAAAGGACAGCGTTAAGATAGCCGAAGACGAGATCGCCGCTGTATTTGAGCACAAAAACCTGCCCACCGACAGCGATGACGGCATTATGGGCGATATTGCGGGCAAATGCCCCCTTTGCGGCGGCGACGTGCGCCGTACCACATTCGGCTACGGGTGCGGCAACTACCGCGAAAACGGCTGTAAATTCGGCTTCAGAAATGTTATCTGCAAGCGCACAGTTTCCATTGAAAACGCGCGCCTGCTTCTTTCCGAGGGCAAGACCGCGCTTATCAAGGGCTTTATCTCCAAGGCGGGCAAGCCGTTTGACGCTTTCCTTACCCTCCAAAACGGCGAGGTGAAGTTCGAATTCCCGCCGCGAGCATATTGATATTGACAATCTACTGCATTAATGATAGAATACCAACATATTTGATTTTTGGAAGTGTATTATGAAAAACCTTTATATACCCGAGGGCTACAAACCCGCACTTGATCTCAGGATGACGCAGGTGGCAATTAAAAAGGTAAAGGACTTTTTTGAAAGAGACCTTGCCATTGCCATGAACCTTACCCGTGTTTCCGCTCCGCTTTTCGTGCAGTCGAACAGCGGTCTGAACGATACACTGAGCGGTGTTGAGCGCCCCGTGGGATTTGATATTTTCTCGGGCGAGAGCTTTGAGATAGTGCAGAGCCTTGCAAAATGGAAGCGCATGGCGCTGGAAAGCTACGGCTTTGAAAAGGGCGAGGGCCTTTACACCGATATGAGCGCGATAAGACGCGACGAGGAGCCCGATAACATCCACTCCATCTACGTTGACCAGTGGGACTGGGAGAAGGTAATTACCGCTGAGGACCGCACCCTTGATTACCTCAAGCGCGCGGTAAGGCACATCTACGGTGCGCTTCACCATACCGAGATCTACATAGCACAGGAATACAAGTTCATCGACCGTCTGCTCCCCGAGCATATATTCTTCATCACCTCTCAGGAGCTTGAGGATATGTACCCCGACCTCACCCCCAAACAGAGAGAGTATGCGATCACGAAAGAGCACGGCGCTGTGTTCATTGCACAGATCGGCGGCAAGCTGAAGTCCGGCAAGCCCCACGACGGACGTGGCCCCCACCATGACGATTGGTCCTTAAACGGCGATATCCTCGTTTACTACCCAGTGCTTGATATCGCGCTTGAGCTTTCCTCCATGGGTATACGCGTTGACCGCACGGCACTCCTTTCCCAGCTTGAGGAGCGCGGATGCATGGAAAGAACCAATCTTCCCTTCCACAAGGCACTGCTTGAGGATAAGCTTCCCCTCACCATCGGCGGCGGTATCGGTCAGTCGAGAATGTGTATGTTCTTCCTCCGCAAGGCGCACATCGGCGAGGTACAGTCCTCCTATTGGTCGCCCGAGGTAAGAGCGGAATTCCTGAAGCGCGGCGTCGAGCTGCTTTAAGAAATGATAATTTTCGATAAGCTTTGGGTCATTATGGAGCAAAAAGGCATATCCGCCTATACGCTGCGTGAAAAATGCGGCATCGACAGCAAAACCGTTCGCCGTCTTAAGGCGAACTAAAACATTGAAACGAAAACGCTTGATAAACTCTGCTGTGCGCTGGACTGCAGAATTGAGGATATTGCCGAATACGTAAAAGAATAACAATACGCCCCGTGAGCAAAAATGCTCACGGGGCGCTTTTTTTCTTTAATCAGTCAAGCAGCTCGTCCACCGCGTAATACCTTGTATCTGCGGTGTTGCCGCGCATATCGACTATCGTAACGCGGATGAATTTATCATCCTTGGAAATGGGGAAGGATGCGGAATTTATAACGCCGCCCGCGTTGTTATATGCGGAGCGTCCCTTGCGGAGCGGACATATAACCTTGATGCAGAAAGCATCCGAGCAGGTAATGTTGATTTTGCCGTCCTCCACGTACAGCTCCTTTATTTCGGGGCCGCGGGACGCGTAATAATCGCCGCGCTTCAGGGATGCAAATATATTTTCATAGGTAAGGCTCTCTGCGTTTATCATAGTCCACGCGCCGCAGGAGTCAAAGCGCGCATGTCCGAGGGGGTGATTGTTGTGGTTATCGTCTGCGCCGACAACGCCGAGATTGGTCTTACCTGCGCGGAGCATTTCGTTGTATACCCACGGAACGTATTCCTCATAACCGCCGAGGTAGGAGGAATAATTTATAATCTCCATGGCATCCATACCCTCGTAGCGTACGATGTCCTCGATGTTCTCGCGTGACCAGTTGGGATGGTTATAGGTAACAAAATATCCGCTTTCCTGCGCAGTTTTGATTACCTCATTTACGCATTCAACGCTGTACTCCCTTTCAAAATCGGGAATATTCTCGTCAAACATCGCTCTGTCCCTATAATAGGGTGCGTTACCGAAAAGATACTTCTCTCTGTGCCAGCACACCTGCTTTGTGTCACTCTCCGTGGGAGAAATAAGGCAGATATGCGCGGTGCGCTTGGAATATCCGTCCGTGCGCGGAGGCTCGGTAAACTCCATTTCATATCCCGTAAGCGGCAGAAATTCCTCGTCCTTAAGCTCGGGGTGAGGTATCATTATATCGTGGTCGGTAAAGGCAACTACGGAGTAGCCCTTTTCCTTATACACCTTTTTAACTATCTCGGGCGGAAGCTTACCGTCCGAAACGGTGGTGTGGCAATGCAGATTGGCCTTGTAATACTGTCCTTCATTCGGCAAAAGATACTTTCTCATATTCCCTCTCCTTAAAGTAGTATAGATATTATGATTCCGATCACCGAAAGCACGCATCCGACAGCCGACAGCGCGGTGTATTTCTTTTTATACAGCACCGCAGACATCAGCATAACGAAGAATACGGACATGCTTTCTATCGCGTTTACGATGACGATATTCGCAAATATTACAGCCCAGCCGGAAAGGATCATTCCCGCGGCGACCATAGACGCCTGCGCGGTATATGCCTTGACGGGCACAGTTTTAAGATCAATGCGGGGTCTGAGCACCGCATATATCAGAGCAAGCGCAATTACCATGCTGAGAAACAGCATCGTTTCGTTTGAGATAAGATCCCGCTTTACGCAGGTCTTGAGTATAAACGGCTTAAAGGTACGCGCGATAACGGAAACTATCTCAAAGATGATACCCGCGGCACCTGTTCTGTCATCATTCTTGTTCTGAAAATTGATAGTAAGCACAGCGCCGATAACGAACACGGCAATGCCGATAACACCGCCTACCGAGAGCGTGTCAATGACCAGCACAAAGGAAACTATCATTGCAAGAAGCACCTTTGACTTTGCTATCATCTCCACGTGCACGGCATTTGAGTGCTTTACGGCAAGCTGGTGGCAGAAGATATTCACCGCCTCAAGCGCTCCGTAGAGCAGAAGGAAGCCGATACAGCCCGCATCCAAGCGCCAATTAAAGAGCGAGGCGATAAAGAAGATGGGGATAACGAACATTATCCTAAGTACCGTGTGTTCCTCGGCGGAACGGGTGCGCATTATTTTTTTGTTTAACAGGGTATCCACCGCCTTGCTGAGCGAATCAAGCAAGGCAAACAAAAATCCCAAAACCGCCATTGGTTCTCCTTATACCGTCATTTTCCCTTTTTATTTATCTGACGGTCGAAAACGAATTTTACAAACGGAATGATAAGCACACCGAAGAACGCAGGCCACGACTCAATTGCCTTTTTATACAGATTGGAAAGTATGGGCGTTCCGGTATCGGAGAGCATTATCAGAAGGTAAATAACAAAATAAAGTGCAACTACAAACAGCGAAAGCATAACGTAAAATGCGCGCTTGTACGGCTTTGTCTGCTTTACGTCGTCCTTCAGCTTGTCCATTTCATTTTCCATCGCGGCACAGCTTTCTTTCAGCTTTTCCTTTTCTATAGAAAGCTTGTCGTTTTTCAGCCTTACAGCCTGGCAGGAATCTATAAAGCTCTCCTGCTCGCATTTTTCCTTGGGGAAGGTTCCCGTTTTAAAGAGAAGCTCGGCAAGGTCGGCAACGGGGAAAGCGGTAACGCTTTCGAATTTATATAGCGCACACGCAACGCGCAGCCGTTCGTCCACGCGGCTGCATATGTAATTATCGGAATTGAAATACTTGATAAGGTCGAAAAGAAGCTGCTCTATCCTGCGGCATATATCACAGCTTACGGCATCCGCACGTCGCGAGAGATGCTGATAAATATCGGTAAGGCGCGATGCGGTCACAGCCGCAGCGTAGATACCGAAGCTGACCCCGTGGCTGTCCACGTGGCTTTGAGCATACGTAACAAGCTTTTCCGTAAGCGCTGTATCATCGGTCGTGCAGGCAATATCAAGCAAAATGAGCATATCGTACTCGTTAATAGACGATATATCGGTTGCATTGACAATAGATGCGCAGTGCTCGCGCAGATATGCCCCTCTGTCCGTTTCAAAAAGGGAGAGCATATTATACTTATCCAGCTTCTCGCGTGCGGCATTGCGGCTTACGTCGCAATCTGCTACGTATTTATATACCTTTTTGGTATATTCATCCTCCGCACCGAGGAAGGTGTAAAACAGCCACAGCACTCTCAGGGTAGCACCGAAGGTATCGTCATACGAGCCGTTGCCCGATTCGTCCACACGGCGCTTTGCGTCTCTGAGCAGAACCTCCAGCTTCTCTGCCGTATATTCTCCGCGGCAAAGCCCCTTTTCCTTAAATTCGGAAAGCGCGGAAAGCAGGTCAACACGTACCATAAAGCTGCTTTCCTTTGAGGATTTTGCAAGCTCCTCCTGTACCTCTCTTTCCGCCTTTGCGAAGTTAAGACAGCTTGATTTATCTACGGAGTGCACCTCAAAGAAGTCGTCGCCGTCGTTTTTGCGGTCGCGGAGCTTAATAAGCTTAACGCCCGCCATATCAATGGCACGCAGGTCCTCATCCGTCAGCTTTTCCATCATTCCGCCGCCGACAAGCACACCGCTGTGCACACCGTATTTTATGTTTTCAAGCATATATTCGCGCTCGTCCGAAAAGTAATGCTTGAAATACAGCTTCTGGTTTTCAAGGTGGTTAAGGAAATAGCTGAAGCCGAGGTTATTTTCGGTTCGCTCCTTGAAAACGGCAAGGGACATATTGCAGGTAAGCAGGTTTACAAGTATATTTTCAAGAAGTGCCAAGTGGCGCTGATAGTCCAGCATAACGGAAGAAAAGACGATCTTTTTATCGACAGCGCGCTTTATAACGCCCCTGCCATCGGCATCCGTCATCACGGTAAGCCACTCGTTTTCGGCACCCTCTAAGATCATAGAGTAATCTCCGGGGATACCGGGGCAGCTTACGGCACGCTCAAAAACTTCTTTCGGGGATACCTTGTTCGGAAAGCTGAGGTATGCCTTACCGTAGGGAGCAGGCAGATAGCAACGCTCATCCGACTCGCGCTCCTCTTTTGTACGGCTGTCCTTTATGAGCCTTATCTTTTTGCCGAAAAACGGAAGCGCAGGCGCGCTTTCGGTATCCTCTGCCTTTACAGCAAGCTTATATTGATGCATAACAAGCACCGCGCCCGTCTCCAGATACTTTTCAAAGGCACGGCAAAAATCCTCACTGTACACGTGGGTCTTAAGCGCATCATCGTGAAGTGAGTTTGAGGCAAACACAACGCAGTCAATATCGCGCGAAAGCTCGCCTGCAAGGCTGTCGATATTCTCGCTTGTGAAATGCGCAACGTCAAAGCCCATCTCCGCAAGCGGTGCGCGGAGATCGGCAAAGGAGTAGCTTCGCATTTCCGATGTATTCTGTACCAAAGCAATTCTGTACATATACGTCCCTCTTACCTGATAATATACTGTATCACTATAAAGTTTATCACATAAATATACAAAATACAAGAAAACGGGGAAATTAATTGCCTAAATAAAAAACAAAGCCGCCAAGATCCTTCGCTTCAAGCTCGCAACCGGCATCTTCGAGCGAAGCGAAAGATCTGTTTGCGAGCTCCCGCTCAAGGATGACAGGCGGCTTATTGATCCAAAAGCTTGTCCTCGTTTATGGGTGCATCGCCGAGCTTGAGGTCTACTGCTTCAAAAGCATCCTCGCGGCTGTCAAACGATTCGGAAAGACCGACCACCCAAGCCCCGCTTACAGGGTCGATAATCTCCATATCATAAACAAAGCTTCCGTAAATATATTTTATAGTCACGCGCAGGCGGTAGCTGTCAAAAAGTATTACGCGGATAGCGCTTGCGGGGTCAATTCCCTCATAGCGGCGCATATAGCCCGTATAAGAACCGATACGGCGCATACGGCGTTCTCTTTCCAGTGTCAGTTTTCCCGCTCTGTCCGCCGCAAAAAACGCGGCAACAACGGTAAGGAGCGCGGCAAAGAAGAAGGCAAGCCACAGCCTGTCCTCGGCGGGTGTAAGCTCGGAGGGTGCCTTTCCCCCTGTCAGTTGTGAGCAGAGAACGACGTTCAGCACCAACGAAAGAAGCAATATACACACCGCCATCATAGCCACGATATGTACCTTTTTTGCCTTTTCAAAGGCTATCCGTTCCGCGCCTTCCTTTATCTCCCAAGGCTTTTTTCCGCAGCCTATGAGGGTAAGAACATCCTCTTTTTCCGCAGGAGCGGAAACGCTGTGCACCTTCTTTGACGAAAAAATGTGCACCGTCCTTCCGATAACGGCAACGTCCTCGATATCAACAAGCGGAATATCGAGCTCCCTATTCATTCCGTAATGCGCCTTAACTCTGCCGTTTTCTATACGCAGATACGATCCTCTGCCGAACGTAAACAGCATAAAGCCGAAGCATCCGAGCGCAAAAAACGCAATCGATGCGGAAAAGCACATCACAATAACCGACGCGGTCGCCTCCGCCTCTATCTCCTCCAGTCCCCACGTGAAAAATTTTACTCCCACTCCCGTGCCGCAAAGAAACATCAGCACGGCGAAAATATATAGTCCAATTCTGTTTTTCATAATAGCTCCCCTTGCGTACTGTGTATAATTTAGCACAAAACGCACTGACAAGTCAACAAAAAAGGAGCAAGTCCCGCCCTGTCAACGCAGGACGGGGCTTGCTCCCGCCATTCAATTATGTTTTTACTTGGAAAGAGTGAAGGTTACCTCATAAGGGTCCTTTGCCATAGAAGAAGCCTTGAGGGAGATAACGATAGTGTTCTCTGCGGTGATCTTACCCTCGGTAACGGTGCCGTCCTCTGCGGTGAAGATGAACTTATCGCCCTCAACCTTGTAGGTTCCCTTTGCGGATGCGCCGTCCATATCCTGACCGCCCATAGCGAACTTAACGCCATACGAGAAGGTGTTATCAGCACCGACTGTTGCGCTGTACTTATAAACAACTGTTCCGGCCATGGGGCTTTCCTTGGTGTAC
>JAZQFL010000073.1:0-6185 GCA_045539485.1 Eubacteriales bacterium | reverse complement strand
CCTTGCCCTTATTGTACGCATCAAGGAATGCGAAACCGATGTATCTGTCCATAATGTATCCGCCGGGGTGATTTTCGATAACAGCAATGTTGTCGAACTGGCTGAGAAGAACGCTGAGCTCGCCGGAGGTCCAAGCCATATCTGCAAGCGCCTTGCGGTTTGCGGTAGCGTGCTTAGCAGCGGGACCGATGGTAGTAATGAGCTGGTTGCAGTAGGAGGACTGAGCCTCGTGACCTACGAACCACTTCATAAACTCCCAAGTGTTTTGGGTATTCTCGCAGCCGTCCATCATAACGACAGCGCCGATACCTGCCATTGCGGAGTTGTCAAACGTTCCGTCAGCTCTTACGTAACCGGGCATTACGTCAAAGTCCCAAAGACCCTGGATCTCGGTTGCGAATACGGTAAGAGTGTTGTACATTGCGGTGTAGTTGCTTATTACGATAGGCATCTCACCGGTACGGAAACGGTTGGAAGAATCAAAGGTTGCGGGGAAGGAGTACATGGTGTAGAAGCGGCAGTAGTACTCGAATGCCTCGAGCGCTGTGTTGCTGTCGATGCCGGTACGCATACCGTGATCGGCATATCTTTCGCCGCCCATCTGATAGAGCCATACGTCATAGTCACGCTGGAGACCGATCTGCATGTTGTTTGCCTGAAGCACGGTAACGGCTGCAAGCACGTCATCCCAGGTCTTGGGAACCTCAATTCCGAGGTCAGCAAGGATATCCTTGCGGTAGAACAGCATGGAGAACGACATAGTCTCGGGCAGACCGTATACGGTTTCGGTAGTGACACCGGTCTCGGCATCATAATCGTAAAGAGTAAGCGGAACGCGTGCAGCCGCCGTAAACTCCGTTTCCATCAGCTCCTCAAAGCCCTCGTACTCGTCAAGGGGAAGAATTGCGGAACGTATAGCGTAGTTGATAACGTCAGACGCGCCGATTCCGATAAAGGAATCGGGGCCCATTCCCGAAAGAACAGAAGGAAGAAGAGTTCCCGCCGCAACAAGCTTAACGTCTACGGAGATGTTAGTCTGGGGAGAGAACATACTGTCGACCATATTACGGATAACGAGAGACTGGTCGCGGCCTGCGGTGAGCCATACCTCAACTGCATCGTCGCCGGTCTCGGAGGTAGCGCCCATGTTGGAGTAGTCAACGAAGAAGGACGCAACGAACAGCTTGATCTCGTACCAGATAGCCTGGAAGAAGTTTTCCTTAGCCTTGGGAAGAGTTGCCTCCTCGGGAACGATGAGGAAGTAGTCAAACTGTACGGGCTGAGAACGGGAATCGTTAAGCCAGGTACCAAGGCTTCCTATGTAGGTCTTGAAGGACTTAAGGCTTCCTGCGATGGTGCTCTCGTCCTGACCCATTTTTTCGAGAAGAACTGCGATCTTATCAAGAGTAGCAACGTGGCTTCCCTTGGTACCGCAGAGGAGAACGAGCTCCTCGGATACGCTGTTAAGAACGCGGGACTGCTTTACAAAGTCTACAAGGACCTGAGGCATTACGCGGCTGAACTGATAGTCGCGGTACTTATCGGGAGTTGCGCCGGTAAGCTTGATGATCTCAAGGTAGTCGCTGTTAATAGAGGTAAGAACATTCTCAACGGTACGAAGAGTATCGTCCATGCTTCCGAGGCCGACCTCAACGGTAAGCTCGTAGGTCTTTCCTGCCTCAAACCAGAACTTGAGATCCTTCTCGCCGTCGTTCATGTTCTCAACTACCCAATCCTTGGAGTAGTCGAAGCGAGCGCCGTACGCTTCCTCGTAGAGAACCTCACCGTTTATCTTGATGATACGGGAGGTAAACATACCGGGAAGGTCATCCTGCTTATAGCGGGATGCGATGGTGTACCAGCCGGTCTTCTCTACCTCGAACTCGTAAGATAACCACTGACCCGCGGTCTTGTAGGTCTCCTTACCGCCGATGGTGTTAAGGGGCTGAGCGTCGTGCTTCTGGGGATAAGTAAGAGCGGAAGTACGGTCGTTTATGGGGTAGATAGCATCATCGGAGAACTTGTAAGGCTTCTCGGCGTCGATGTAAACGGTAGCTGCGCCCGCAGAAGACTCGGTTCCCTTGTTTGCCTGAACGTACTGCTCGAGAGTAGCGGTCTCCTCCAGCGGGAAGAGAGTGATGCTCTCAATGATCACGGGCTCTCTTACAGCGCGGAGGCTGATGATGTTTTCGCCCTTTTCAAAGCAGAACTGAAGGCCGCCGGAATAATATCCGGAGCTGTCCTCGAATACGTAATCGCGCCATTCGGGATTCATATAAGCGGCGGGACGGATGTCGTTGCCGTTTATATCCTGACGGAACTGAGGATCGCCCTCGCTTGTTCCGTAAACGTACTCGTTCTGGCCGGCAATATCCTCAAAATAGGTATTGGACCAAACCTTGGACATAGAGATGATTCTGGACTCATCGAAAAGCACCTTGCCGTTTACAAGGAAAGTGCGCTCGATGGAAGCGGATTTACCCTCGTGTACAGTACCGTCCTTGTCGGTGTACTCGATGAGAGGGTAATATCTCAGTGCAACACCGTACTTTCCGGTCTCGGGAACGTTTACCTTCCACGAAACGGTGCCGGTGTCGGGGAGAAAGAGGGATTTAACCGTGCTTCCCTCGTAGTTGTTTACGACCTCGACCTTTGCGTTGGTCTCGGACGCAAGGTAATCGGCAGCGCTAACGGTTACCGATTTGGTTGCGACAGGTACGTTTGAGTTTTTTTCAAGATACTCCTCGTACGAGATCGCGTTAAGAAGCTCTCTCAGCTCCGCAAGTGTCGTTCCGGTTCCAACCACGGATCCTTCTTCCGCGGCAGCCGCGGGAAGAACGAAGCAGCCCATGGCCATAAGAACGGCAAGCAGGAGAGAAAGTGCTCTGCAGAAACGGGATTTTCTCATAGCTTCCTCCATAAAAAATACCTGAACAGGGGAATCAACCGTCAAATAAACGCAAATATGACTGCCCGCCGGCTCATCTTACCCCGAGAGATAAAAAAAGCTCGGAAAGAACAGTCATCTTCTCCGAACAAATGCCCTCCCCGCCACTCGTGCGGTAGTGCGCCCGGATCGCGCACGGATTACGGCAATGCTGTTATATTTGACCCGTCGTGAGACGGTTGTTTTATGTCTAATATATTAACATAGTATGAACGGAATGTCAAGCGACTTATTATAAAGAAAATGTACTGTTTTTTACGGTTTTTCGCACTCCGAGCAGAACGCCGTCGCGCGAGGTGTTTTTTGCGGCGGTTTTTCGGTCGTTTTTGCGCGATTTTTGCCCGTTTTCCGCGATAAATTACCAACACTGGCCTTTTGACGAATTTGCGCATTCTGCGTTTGTGCATAACTAACAAATTTTGGCACCCAAATTTTACGTTATAGCAAATTGCACAAAAGAAGAGCCCTGCCGCAACCGGCAAGGCTCTCTAAGCATCTTTAGCTTATCCCAAAACGGCAATTATTGCGTTCCAGACTGTTTCATCCTGCTCCGTCATACGCATCCAATCAAACGAATCCACAAACTCAGCGCTCTGTTCTTCCGTCGCCAGAGTTCCCTTTTTCAAACGCTTTGTTAGCGTCTTTACGTAATACGCAAGGTACCTAACCGCATCCTCGGTGTAGTTCGGGTTATGCGCCTTTCCGTTAACAAGCATAAAACGCACATTCGGATTTAACGCAAGCTCTTTTCTTAGATGGAAGAAGTGTTTTTTCGCGGATACCACCTTATCGTCTGCGGAGTGGATAACAAGCGCACGTCCGTTGTAATCGGCAAGCGAAGCGGCGGCATCAGCGGAAAGCGTCGGTATTCCGTTTCTCTCTTCAAGCTCCATGATCTTCGGTGCGTAAATGCTGAACACACCGTCAAGCATACGTTTAACCGAAGCAAACCCGGATATAGCAACGATGCTTTCGATCTCTGGATGCAACGAGGCAATATTCAGCGTTGAATATCCGCCCCAGCTGTGCCCGATGACCGAAAACGCCATACCTTCGCCAAACTTTCCCTTCAATGCCTTAATGCAACGATCAAGATCGTCAAGTGAACGGGCAAAGCCTCCGGTATTCTCTCCGCCGGATGTCATACAACCGGTGTGATCGTAGGAAAACACGCGGTATCCCGCACGGCAAAGCCTTTCTATCTCGCGCATATAGGAAAGATGTCCTCCGCCCATTCCGTGGTCGAACACTACCACCTTATCGCCGCGATATCCGTCATAGAAGTAGAACGCGCCGTTAAGCGTATGCCCTTCCATGCCTTTAAAAGAAAAACCCTCCGCACGCAGTCCGTCAAAATCCTTGTGGGTAAAGTAACGCGCAAGACCCATATCGTCATAGCGGCAGCATATCTTTTGCAGATACATTTCCTTTATCTTGTTCTCAAACAGCATATTATTTATCTCCTATGACTTCTTCCGCATATCTTACCGTAGTCATTGCATCGCCCGCGTACTTATCAGCACCGATCCTTGCGGCATATTCCTCGGTAAGCACCGCACCGCCTACAACGATCTTGCATTCGGGTGCATTTTCCCGAAGGAGGCTTATCGTTATCTCCATTGCGGGCACCGTGGTTGTCATCAACGCACTGAGCCCCGCAAGAGGCGCGCCCGTCTCAATGACAGCTTCAAGCACCCTCTCGGCAGGAACGTCCTTACCGAGGTCGGTAACGTCAAAGCCGTAGTTTTCCAAAAGAAGCTTTACGATGTTCTTGCCGATATCGTGGATGTCGCCCTCAACGGTGGCAATAACGACCTTACCTCTGCCGCCCGCCTTATCTGAAGATGATCTTTTCTTAATTATCTCAAATGCTGACTTTGCCGCCTCCGCGCTCATCAAAAGCTGAGGCAGATAGATCTTATTCTCCTCATACCCCTTGCCCACCTCGTCAAGCGCGGGGATTATCTCGGAATTGACTATATCAAGCGCACCGCAAGAAGCGAGCATTTTTTCGGTAAGCGCCGCCGCTTCGGTCTTCATTCCCTTGATTATCGCACGGCGCAGGGTGTTTTCACAGCTATCCGTCTTTTTTTCGGCGGTAACAGCGCCGGCTGAAACCGCAAGCGACGGAATTGCGGAGATATAATCCGAGCAATCGTTATCCAGACCCTTCAGCACGCGGTATGCGTGGTAAACACGCATCATCTGTGCGGAATGAGGGTTCATTATTGCGGCCGAAAGACCCCTTTCAAGAGCCATGGCAAAGAATGCGGAATTGACCGCATCCCTGTCGGGCAGTCCGAAGGAAATATTCGATACACCGAGCGAGGTGTGGCAGCCCAGCTCGTTTTTGATTCGAGAAAGCGCTTCAAGCGTTATCTTTGCGGCGCAATTATCCGCACTTAGCGCCATAGGAAGGGTAGCGAAAATAATATCCTTTTTATCTATAGCGTACTCAGCGGCTGTTTTAAGTATCTTTTTTGCTATCTCTACCCTGCCCTCGGCAGTTGCGGGTATGCCGTTTTCGTCAAGAGTGAGCGCGATCACCGTTCCGCCGTATTTCTTAACGGCGGGAAAGATATTCGCCATACTCTCCGCTTTACCGTTAACGGAATTGACAAGCGCCTTGCCGTTATAGATGCGAAGCGCCGCCTCCATCGCGGAATGATCGGCGGTATCTATCTGGAGCGGGAGATCGGTAACCTCCTGCAATCCGCTGACAGCACGGCAAAGCATATCCTTTTCATCTATTTCGGGCAGACCGACGTTAACGTCAAGAATATGCGCGCCCGCCTCCTGCTGCTTTATACCCTCGTTGAGGATATAAGCCATATCGTTTTCGGCAAGCGCCTGCTTAAAGCGTTTTTTGCCCGTAGGATTGATGCGCTCACCTATAAGCACGGGGTCAAGCGCAAAATCCACTGCACGGGAATAGGAGCTTACGGCGGTAATACCCTTATTTTCCACCGTCACAGGAGCGACATCCTTAACTATCGCCGCAGTTTTTTCTATATGCTCTGGCGTTGTTCCGCAGCAGCCGCCGCAAAGGCGCGCGCCATGGCACACCATATCCGCAACGCACTCGGCAAATTCATCGGGCGAAACGTCAAACACGGTCTTGCCGTTTTCCACGCGCGGAAGTCCCGCATTGGGCTTTACCGCAACGGGCACGGATGCGCGCTCGCAAATCCGTTTAACTATGGGGGAGAGCTGTTTGGGCCCAAGCGAGCAGTTTGCA
>JAZQFL010000072.1:0-5651 GCA_045539485.1 Eubacteriales bacterium | reverse complement strand
CCTCCGACTTGCTCGGCAAGAGTGCTTGCCGCTAACGGTATTAAGGCATATCTCTTTGACGGCCCCCGTCCCACGCCCGAGCTTTCCTTTGCACTGCGCCACCTCGGCTGTATTGCGGGTATAAACATCACCGCAAGCCACAACACAAAGGAATATAACGGCTACAAGGCATATTGGGAGGACGGCGCACAGCTTCCCCCCGACCATGCGGATACCGTTTGCGCCGCTATTGAAAAGGTCGATATCTTTACGGGAGTAAAGACCTGCGATCTTGATGCGGCTATAGCTGAGGGCAGTGTGGTTATGATAGGCAGGGAAGTGGATGATGCCTTCCTTGATAACGTATTTGCAGTACGTCTTAACCCCGCGGGCTTTGAAAAGGCAGCGGAGGAGATGAGCATCGTATATACTCCTCTCCACGGCGCAGGCTGGAAGCACGTTCCCGCAATGTTTGACCGTATGGGCTTCAAGCATATTGCGATAGTTGAAAGCCAGGCAACTCCCGACGGCGAGTTCCCGACAGTAAAAAAGCCCAATCCCGAGCTTGCCGACGTATTTGATCCCGGTATCGAGCTTGCGGAAAAGGTGGGTGCCGATCTTGTTATCGCCACAGACCCCGACTGCGACCGTGTGGGCGTTATGAGCCGCGGTAAGGACGGAAAGTTCGGCAGAATTTCGGGCAACGAAATGGGTGCGCTTCTGCTTGATTACATTCTCGCGGCAATGAAGGAGGGCGACGGTATCCCCGAGGAGCCCTATGCCGTTAAGACCATCGTAAGTACGGAAATGTGCGTGCCGATATGCAATCATTACGGTGTTAAGCTCTATAACGTGCTCACCGGCTTCAAGTTCATTGGAGAAGTTATCAAAAAGCACGAGCTTGTCGGCAGAGGCAGCTACATCTTCGGCTTTGAGGAAAGCTACGGCTATCTGAAGGGCACCTATGCGCGCGATAAGGATGCCGTTTGCGGCGCTATGCTTATCGCTGAAATGGCGGCATATTACCGCCTTAAGGGTATGACCCTTTCCGATGCGCTCGACGCACTCTTTGAAAAGTACGGCTACTATGCGGAATCTACCCAGAGCATTGATATCACGGGCCACGATGCCGCAGATAAGATGAAAAAGATCACCGCCGACCTGCGCGCTACACCTCCCACGGAGATCTGCGGCGCTAAGGTCATCGGCATCGGCGACTACCGCGAGGGCGTTATCACCGATCTCATCACTGGCAGGGAAAAGCCCACAGGGCTCCCCTCCTCCGACGTTCTCCGTTATCAGCTCGAAAACGGCGACGTAGTCCTCGTCCGTCCCTCCGGCACAGAGCCTAAGGTGAAGGTATATTTCCTCACCTCTGCGGATAGCAAGGCGGCGCTTGCCGAAAAGATGGCAGTATGTGAGTACGAGGCAAAGAGACTTACTCAGACATTATAATACCTCAATATAAAACGAAAACCGCCCTGCGTGTCATCCTTGAGCATAAGCGAAGGATCTTGCAGGGCGGTTTTCTTCATTTAATTTTATAATTTTACAATTTCGATCTCGTGATCCATATCGCCGCCGAGGTATGCCATGATCTTTTCCATATCCTGCGTGCGGTCGGAGAGCATAAGTCTTACCTTGCCGCTTTCCTTTGCTGTGCACCGCTCGGCAACGGCGCGTGCCGCTTCCTCGCTTGCGTTGATAAGCGTAACGCCGGGGAGCATATCCCCGATAATATCGGCAATTATGGGGTAATGCGTGCATCCCAAAAGAAGCGTGTCGCATCCTGCCGTTTTGATATCTTCGAGATAATGCTTTGCCGTCAGGCGCGTTATCTCGCAATCTCTGCCGATAAAGCCGCCCTCCACAAGCGGAACGAACAGCGGACATGCCGTCTGCACGACGTCCGCATCGTAAGCGAGACTCTTTATTTCCTTTATATATGCACCGCTGTTTATGGATGCCGAGGTGGCGATAACGCCTATCTTGCCGTTTTTCGTCGCTTTCGCGGCGGCGGCGCAGGCAGGCTCCAGAATTCCAGAAACGGGAACGGAATAACTGCCTCTCAGCCTCGGCAGTGCAACGGTGCTTACGGTTCCGCACGCGGCAAGTATGCTCGATGCGCCCTTGTCTATAAGCAGACGGATGATCTCGTCTGCATATTTCGTAATGGTCTCATCGGAGCGCGAGCCGTAGGGAACACGCGCCGTGTCGCCGAAGTATATAAGGTCTGTCTCGGGTGCGAATTTGCGCAGCTTGGTAAGGGCGGTAAGACCGCCGAGTCCGCTGTCAAATACTCCTATCATTATTTGTCACCTTTCGCTCTTGCAAGAGCAACTATCTTTTCGCACAGCTCGGCGTATGAAATGCCGATAGCGGCGGCTTCCTGCGGAAGCAGGGAGGAGGGTGTCATGCCGGGCAGGGTGTTTGCCTCAAGACAGTAGAAATCGCCGTCCTCTTCGGACATAATAAAGTCTATTCTCGCATAACCGCCAAGGTCAAGCGTTTCAAACGCAAGTGCGCAAAGCTCGCTTACTCGCTTTACCTGATCCTCGGTAAGGTCTGCGGGGCATATCTCCTCGGTCATACCGGGGAGGTATTTGTTTTTATAGTCGTAAAAGCCTGCCTTCGGGATTATCTCAATGGGGGGAAGCACGGTGCCGCCGAGATAACCGACGGAAAATTCTCTGCCCACTATCTTCTTTTCGGCAAGTATCTTGGATTCGTATGCGTGCGCAAGCTCAAGCGCGCGGTCGAGCTCCTCTTCGTTATCAACTATGGAAACACCAACGCTCGAACCGCAGGAAAGAGGCTTGATAACGCAGGGAAGACCGACGGATGCGAGTATTTTTTCCTTTGCTTCGGTATCGTCGCAGGTAACGCATACCCAGTCGGCGGTGGGAACACCCGCAAAGCGGAAGAGCTTCTTGGAAATCTCCTTATTCATCGCAAGGGAGGATCCGGTGTAGCCGGAGCCGCTGTAGCACTTAACGCCAAAGGTGTCAAGCGTTGCCTGAAGCTGTCCGTTTTCGCCCATTGCACCGTGGAGCGCAAGGAAGACCGCATCTGCAAACTTGCATATCTCGATAACATTGTGTCCGATAAGCTCCTCGCGGTTGCCGTTTGCCTTCTTCACTGCGTCAAGGTCGGGCTCTGCCTCAACGGTCTTGATGCCGTTTGCCTTGTCGGTAAACAGCGCCGCAATGCCCTCCTCGGGGATAACGGTGCCGCAGTAAACGTCAAGAAGCAGCACCTTGTGGCCGGAGCTTATGAGGCTCTCCGCAATAAGCGAGCCGGAAACAAGGGAAACGTTTCTCTCGGGGCTGAGTCCGCCCGCAAGCACAACGATGTTCATATATGTATCTCCTTAAAAAGTACCTTCAGATAAATTATATGCGCTTTTTCATCTTCGCGACTCTGGGATTGCCTCCGAGATCGCAAAGTATCTCGCATTCAAAGCCGTATTCCGCGGCGGTCTTTATTGCATCATCGCCTTGGCGCCAGCCAATCTCGCAAAGGATGTAGCCGCCGTCCGCAAGGTTGCGGGCGCAGGACTCGAGCATAGCGCGGAACAGATCAAGTCCGTCCTCTCCGCCGTAAAGCGCAAGGTGCGGCTCGCGCAGTACCTCGGGGGTAAGCGAGAGCATTTCATCTGCTGTGATATACGGGGGATTTGCCGTGATAATATCGAATTTTTCATCGCCGAGGGGGGATCTCGCAACGTCGCCGCAAATAAAGGATACGCGGTCGGAAACTCCGTTCGCGTCGGCATTTTTCCTTGACATTTCGAGCGCGCCCGCGGAAATATCAACTCCGATGCCGCTAAGGTCGCCTCTCATACACGCAAGCGAGATACCGACGCATCCGCTGCCGCAGAAAAGGTCGGCAAAGCGTCCGTTTTTCGGTGCAAGCTGCCATGCGTGCAAAACAAGCAGCTCGGTGTCGGCGCGGGGAATGAGGCAGTTTTCGTTAAGATAATATACCTCGTTACAGAAATAAGCCTTGCCGACGATGTACTGCACGGGCTCGTTGTTTTTTCTGCGTTCTATGGCTTCGCATAGGACCGCATCGTCATACTCGCGTGCTCTGTCCATGACCGCCGATTCCACCGAAACGCCGAAAAGTCCGTCAAGCAGTATGAAGGCTTCTGATGCCGGGTCCTCCGCTCCTGCCTTTGCAAGCGCGGCGATAAGCTTAGTTCTCGTCATTTTCGGTTTTTTCTTCCGCGTTTTCTTCGGTTTCTTCCTTTTTGGGCTTGAGGGCTTCAAGCTCCGCATCTATCTCAGCGCGGTCAAAGGTCTCGGGCATTGCACACTTTAGTGCGGTAATGGCAACCTTCAGCTGTTCGTCGTCGGGCTCGTGGGTGGTAAGTCTCTGCATCCACAGACCGGGAGCGGAGAACAGGCGGGTAAATGCGTTGTCGTGCTTGCCCGCGAACATAATGTACTCATATCCCACACCGACGATAACGGGAAGCAGAAGCACACGCAGGGGCAGACGGATGTACCAAGCGCTGTTTGCACCGGGGATCATAAATACAAGGGTGAATACAAGTATGCCGAGCAGCATCATAACGAATATGAAGCTGGTTCCGCAACGGGGGTGGAAGCGGGAGTACTTTCTCGCGTTCTCGGGGGTAAGCTCCTCGCCCGCCTCAAAGCAGGCAATGCTCTTGTGCTCCGCGCCGTGGAATTCAAAGGTGCGGCGAATATACGACATACGGGAAACAAGGTAGATGTAAAGCACAAAGATGCCTATCTTGATAATTCCGGAGAACAGCGCACGCAGAACGCCGAAGCTGAACTTGCCTATCCATTCAATAAGGTCAAGCACAAGGTCGGGCAGGCAGATGAAAAGACCGAGGCCGAGGCAAACACCCAGTATCATTGCGATAGTCATAACAATGTCCATCAGCTTTGCGCCGAGGTGCTCCTTGAGCCACTTTTCGAACTTTGTCTCTTCCTCTTCGATATCGCCCATAAAAGCATCGGCGGAAACGGAAAGGGTCTTATAGCTGAGTATCATAGTCTCGGCAAAGTTAACTATTCCGCGCAAAACGGGAATGCCGAGGATCTTGTGCTTCTTGCGCACGGAGGAGTGAACACCGTCAACAACGGTGATGCTCTTGTCCTCCTGCAGTACGGCAACGCTGTATTTGTCGCCGCTCTTCATCATAACGCCTTCCATAACGGCTTGTCCGCCTACTTTTCCGAGGCGGGGATTGGAGGGCGAAGAACAATTCTTGCTCATTTTTACCTCACTTATATAATGCGCGTACGCATAATTTTCTAATATAATATAATAAAACAAAAAAGCAAGACTGTCAACTTTATTTGGAAATCTATTTGTTACTTTTCCGTGAAGTTCGGAAAATATGGCAGAAAAACGTGCATCAAGGGGCGTTTTTTAAACCTCAATAAGCCCTATATATTATATAAAGGAAGGAAAAAACGCGGAAAAAATAAAATCAAAAATTTTTGAAAAAAATTGAAAAAAGGTGTTGACATTTGGAAAACGTAGTGATATAATAACAAAGCTGTCGCGAAGAGCGGCGGCGGAAACCGGTCATTGAAAAGAGAACAACAAGAGAGGAACGCACTTTTATTGTAGAGATACAATGTAGTGAGGAACTCGCAATTCTTTAGAGTACTATACAACTCAAAAAAAGT
>JAZQFL010000071.1:0-8710 GCA_045539485.1 Eubacteriales bacterium | reverse complement strand
CGCTCGTACCATTTGCGGTCATCCTTTTCTCTTACGGTAAGTGTGCCGTTTTCCACATTTACGGAATATTCAAGTTTTTCTATTTCCTTTATCACAACGCGGCAGCTTTCATCCCCCGAGGGAAGCACACGCAGATCGCTTATATCACTGCTGAACAGTATATGCTCAAAATCCTCATCAACAGAATAAGTGTGCTCCGTTACGTTACCGTTTACGTTTAAGCCGTCAAAATCAAATCCGACGGAAACAGCGCCGCCGATGAACAGCACCGCCCCGACAATAAGCATGACAACGGATATCCAGACCCAAACCATCGTAGACTTTTTCATTGCGCGCCCCTCCTTTTCAGTATCAGCTTTTTAATGCCGAGCACACATTTTTTGCATAGACTTACCGTCAGCTTTGCAAGTGCGTTACAACCCATAAACCAAAGAATTCCCAAGGCTGCGCAAATAAGCGACGCACCAAGCATCAGCAATGCTAACGCCGTATTAAACCCGCAAAACTGTACGACCGCGCCTACGGCAAGGCCTATACCTATGCCTACAAGGCTTACACCCACGGCATAAAGAACAATAACGGCGGAAAATACCGATGCACACAGCGAAACAAGTGCCGAAACCACCGAAACCGCAACGGGAACCCACAAGGGAGACGTCGCTATCAGCAGAAGCATTTCTGTGCTGTTCAGTTTTCTTCTTTGCTTTATGTTTTCTTTAACTATCTTTTTTATCGGCGTTTCGGAGAGTATCTGCGCCGCAATCTCCTTGGGGTCTCCGATATCGGCAACGGCCTCCTCCTCGCTCATTCCCTCCTCTATGCGGTCGTCTATCATTTCGCCATAGTAATCCACGTGGCGCTCTATATCTTCAAGGGGCAAGCCCTTGAGCTCCTCGCGCAAAGCATAAACAAACTCAAGCCTTGTCATCGCTGTCCTCCTCATCTATGAAACGGTATATGGAAAGAAGCTCTTTCCATTCTTCCTTGAACGCTTCTATGCGGGCTTTTCCCGCATCTGTAATGCGGTAATACTTACGCAGTCTGCCGTTGTGCTCCGCGGTTCGCACGGTAAGCAGCTCGGATGCTTCCAGCCTGCGGAGTATAGGGTAGAGCGTGGATTCCGATATATCTATGTATGGCTTTACGTCCTTTATTATCTTGTAGCCGTAGGAATCCTCGTTTTTTATCGCGGCAAGCACGCAAATATCGAGCAATCCGCGTTTGAGCTGTATATCCATAAGCACCTCCGATACATCCTTACGCATAATACTATATCACACATAGTATTGATTGTCAATATAAAAAGGCGAAGTTTGCCCAACTTCTCACAAGGAAGTTGGGCAGTTTTATTCGCCTTCGGCGAGTTCTATTGCTTGGCAGTGATATTCGGCTTACGCCGAGTGATATTTGCTTCGCAAGTTTTAGAAGGCGAATAAAATATCACTAAAGCCGTAGGCTTTAATATCACTGTCGCATTAGCGACAATATCACTCCGACGAAGTCGGAATATAACTCTTGCTTGCTCTGCTTATTTATGTTATAATATAATCAGCATTGTAGGGGTACGGGCTTTGCCCTACGCCTTTGTAATACAAATACGTAGGCAATAAAGCAGAAGATTTAATATATTTAATCCAAGAAACCCCGACAGACTTTGAAAATCTGTCGGGGTTAACTATTTGCTTCTTGGGCAACATTTTTATATACGTAGGGACGTGCATTGCACGTCCGCGGACGACCGATGGTCGCCCCTACCGTGTATTGGGCAAACTTCCTTATTTTCGTCCGCCTTTTTTCTTTATACCTATCTTTTGTATAAGTCCTATTATCTGACCCGAAAGGACAACGGTTATAAACGAATAAGCTATTCTCCCGAGCGGAATATAAGTAAGCGACAAGGCAAGCACCGTGATATCGGTTATCAGATACGCCCACTGGACCCTTATACCGAAAGCGCTCGACATACTCATTGCAAGGGCATCGTCACCGCACGGCGCACCGCCAAAGCGCACGGCAATGCCCGTGCCGACACCTACGAACACCGCACCGAGCAATGCCGCAAGCAGGGGCATAGTATAAAGCTCGGGCCAAAGCGGAGGAAACCGCTCAAATACCGCATAGGCGGCGGAAAAGCTTGAAGCCGCTACCGCGGAATAGATGATAAATTCCCTGCCCAGCGTCCGCCAGCCGATAAAATAACATATTGCGCTGAATACGAAATTCGTAACAGCGGGTGAAATATCAAACCAATATTCAAGCAATAGATTCAAGCCAAGTATACCGCCCTCGGTAACACCCGATAGCGAGTGCACGTTATAAAGCCCAAAGGCAAGGAATACTCCGCTTAATGCGATTATAATACAGTTTGCCGCCTTGATGCCCGCAAATAAGCCTTTTAACTTTTTTATCATTCCAATTCAATTCCCACAACGCCGAATCGGTTCTGCTCCTCGCGGGAGTAATATTTCTCCATATCGGAGGGCGATGCACTTGCGATATTTTCCTCGGTATATCCGCATTTTTCAAGCGGAAGCGCGCTGTACAGCTCCGCAAACGAGGCAAAAACGTGAAGCGCCTCAACCTTGCGCACAAGCGTTTCACCGCTCTCAACGCAGGTAAATTCTATAAAGTCCCCAACCGCAACAGCCCGCCGTTTTTCGTCATACAAGCGGAGCTCTATTGTCTTCTTCCCGTTTTTTATCAGCCCAAAGGGTTCGGGGTTTAATTTCATAAAGTGTGTCATAACACTCTCCGTTTTTAAAGCTCCGCAGCCTGATGCAAGCTGCGGAGCTTTGAATTTATTAGTGTGTAAGGAGAAGCATTGCGATAAACAGCCCCGCAATTACCCAGGAGCTCGCCTTTATCTTCTTGAGATCGCCGCAGAACACGCTGATAACGATGTAGGAGATAAGTCCAAAGGCAATGCCGTAAGAGATATTGTAGGTAAAGGGCATTACCGCCAAGGTAAGGAAGGCGGGAATGGCTACCTTAAGATCGTCCCAGTTGATATTCTTAACAGAACCCAGCATCAAAAAGCCTACGTAGATAAGCGCGGCGGCTGTAGTACAGCCGGGGATAAGCTGAGCTATGGGGCTTAAAAACATCGCAACAAAGAAGAACGAACCGCAGAACACGGAGGTAAGACCCGTTCTGCCGCCTGCCGCAACACCCGCAGTTACCTCGCTGAACGTGGTAACGGTAGAGGTACCGCAAAGCGCACCCGTTGTGGTAGCAATAGCATCGCTGAGCATACCCTCGTTCATATTAAGGGGCTCTCCCTTTTCGTCCATAAGGCCTGCGCGCTCACACGCCGCATACAGAGTACCGAGGGTATCAAACATATCCACCATGCAGAATGCAAGTCCGGTGGTGAGAACGGTAAGAACAAGGTTAGCGTTACCGTGCTTTGCCGTGTAGGCGGAAAAACCAAATCCGTCCTTCAGCACCGCGAGGAACGACTGCGAAAAGAACTCGCCAAATGCCTTAAAGGGGCTGACAAAGGTGATGTTCAGCGCAGCGTAAAATCCGTCCACGGTGAGACCGAGCAGGTAATAAAGTCCCATTCCGCCCAAGATACCTATAAGCCCCGCTCCGCGTATCTTTTTGTGGCTCATAACCACTATGGCAAGGAAGGTAGCAATAGTTACCACCATGGGCATAATACTGCCCCAATCCTGTGTAAGCAGATTAAACGAAGCAAGATCCACGCAGGTCGAGGTGTTAGGCACGACAACGCCGGAGTTTTGCAGACCGAGAAGCGCAATGAAAAGTCCGATACCGCCGGGGATAGCGACCCTTACCGCATCGGGCAGGGATTCGAATATCTTTTTTCTGAGCCCCGTTACGGTAAGCAGCATAAACACAATGCCCTCTGCAAGTATCAAAACAAGCGCATTTGCGTAGGAAAGTCCAAAGCCGATACATACGGTATATACGAAAAATGCGTTAAGTCCCATACCGCTTGCCTGTGCAAGGGGTAAGTTGGACATAAGACCCGCAAGAATAGTACCGATAACAGCCGAAATTGCCGTTGCAATATAAATGGCGCCGTAGGACACCCCAAGGGGGTTAGAGCCGTCACCGAACGGGTCGGCAAACATATTGGCGTTGACCATCAGTATGTAGACCATTGCAAAGAACGTAGTCATTCCCGCAATAAATTCGGTCTTTACCGAAGTTCCCCGCTCCTTGAGCTTAAAAAACTTTTCCATTTTTTCTACTTTGTGCAGTCTTAACTTTTGTCATAACATACGGCCTTAACTGCAAAGCCGATAAATGCCTGATAAGGTCTATTTTCTGGTATTGTACCACACAAATGTCGAAAAGTAAAGTTTTACCGTTTGAATTTCTGCAAACTCTGCCATCCTATCGTTACTTTACTTACCTCGGCTATAGCAGAAAAGATGGGGTGGCGTTCGCCAACCGCTCTCTTTATATGCGCGAAAGTTATTCTCAGCCTAACGCGCCCTCGATATGGGTAAGACCTTCGTCGAAGAAGCTCCAATCCTTGAGCCAGCGCAAATTTTCAAGTCTAAAGGCGCAGGGCCATGATGCGAGCCACTGAGAAGGAGTAAAGGGCGGCACGGTATGCCTTCCCCAGCGGGTATGGAATATTGCCTCGTCCTGAGAGCCGACGGGGCGGAGACGGCCATTGATGTACAATGTGCCGTCAGAAATACCCTGGCAAGCATTGCACCAGAAAGCAAGCGCACGCTCGCGCCACTGCACAAGACCCGTAAGCTCATAAAGCTTCAGGAAAGAAATAACGTCGCGCAGTGCGTACTGATCGAGCGCGTTGTGGGGCGTGGAAACACTTGTTGCGCCAAATGTATCGTAATTCAGCTTTTTAATGAGGCAGTCATCGGGATAATCCACGGTAAAGTGCATCATCCAAGTGCACAGATACCAAGCGATCTTTTCCGAATATTCGATATACTTTTTATCTCCCGTTGCCTCGTAAAGCGCAAGCGAATCGCGGAGCAGAGGAGATGCAGACTCCTTATCAATACTGTAAGTATCAAGCGCGCCCGCAGTTGTATATCCCTCGCGCTCCAGCTCCTCGTAGTAAAAATCAAATGCGCGCTTTGCGGCTTCAAGATACTTGCTGTCGCCCGTGCGCTTTGAAGCATTGATAAGCGGTAGGATAAGGAAGCAGCCTATAGTTCCCTTTTTGGATCTTACGTTTCCTTCGTGATCCCAGTTTTTTGCAAAGCAGCCGTTTTCGTCCTGGCTTTCAAGCGCAAAGTCGCAGGTCTTAAGCGCCCACTCGAGGTACTCGGGTCTGTCTATTCCTATGCCTTTAAGCAGATCGTATGCTTCAAAATACCCCTCTGCACCCGTGCCGAGATTGCAGGCATCGCTTCCGGGAGGCTGAGGCTTTCCGGTGGAAACGGGGCGAGGCTTGCCAAGTCTTCTGCAAATGATTCCCTCAAGCAGGCTTTCGGGAAATTCCCACGGGTCGAGGTCTTCCTTTGTCATAGTCTCAAAGGGCAGGTCAAGCAGAGGATTCGGCTCTGTATTATATCTCTTGTGGGCGTTGATAAATCTATCGTTGGTAATGCCCTTGGTAAGCCAACCGTCAAGCACCGCAAGACCGATATCAAGATTCTCCTTATCGCCGTTTTCTATGTAATCGTAAATGAATGCCGTGGCAAAGGATGCATTCTGTCCCACCCAGCCAAGCTCATAGCCGTGCTCGGACTTCTGATATCCGTTAAGCTTCGGAAGCCACTGCGCACCGCTTGTAAAGCCGATAAAGCCGTCCTTCTCTTTTTGAAGGAGATAGCGCGCATAGGCAATTGACAGCCTGTAAAGCTCCTTTGCGCTGTACGGAGGCTTTATCTCGTGTCCGTAATAGCGCCACGCGAAATCAAGCAGAGATCTGTATCGGTGCTTCGTTCCGTCGGACTCAGATACAAAAATTATGCCCTCAAAATCCGTGCAGGGCTCCATAGTGCCCTGAAAAGGCTCGCCCCAGAAATGGCGGTGCAGGGTCTTTGGCTGTTCCTCCTCAGGGAATATAAGCACGTGCTTTTCCCCTTCATCCACCTTATAAAGCGAGCAAGCGGAATTGGAGTTCGGCTCAGCCATAAGCGCAAGGCTGATATCGTTATTTTCGCTGTAAGTACAAGCGGGTATGGTCACACGGTGAGAAGCCCACGACCACGGTGTGCCGTCCTCGGCTCTGTCTCCGACGTACTCGGGGGTCTTGCCCCAGCCGTTGCCGTTATAGCTTACGGACGGAACCATTGTAAAGGTCGCCTCTCCGAGAAGCACTACCTCCATGCGCATTTTATCGGTAGGATCTTCTGTGTGTCGGTGCCAACGCCACGCACCGTCCTCGATCTTTTCAAAGGTATCTGCGGCACCATCAAGCGAAGCTATGATTGCATACGGCCTTCCATTCAACGCTATGGCATGACCGTTTTCGTTTTTGATTATTTCGATCATAACAATATCCCTTTCAAAGTTTTGATTTCGGGTATTTCTAACACGTTACGGTATTTACGTAATCACACTACCATACTTTTTAATACCTTGTCAAGGGCAAAATAACCATCCGTTGCCTAAGACTTAAAAGCAGTCGATCACGTCAGCACCCGAACGCACGAATGCAACGAACTCGTTTATTTCCGCATTGATCTCGTACTTCCCCTTGGTATATACCGTCCTATCCTTTGTAAGTATCCACTCGCCGTCGGGGATATACACCGTTTTCACCGTCTGACCTTTCTCCACAATGGGGGCAAAGATTATATCGTCGCCGAACATATACTGGCTGTCAAGGGTGTAACACACTTCATCATCGGGATATTCAAAGAACATCGGGCGGATAACGGGGTAGCCCTTTTCCGATGCGGTATCAAACTGTTTCTGAATATACGGACGCAGTCTTTCGCGGAGCATGACGAGGTCCTTGAGTATGGGGAAATTCTTCTCGCCGAAGCTCCACAGCTCGTTCGGATCTCCGCTCGGCTCCTTGACGTTGCTCTTTTCGCCGTGGCGTACTCTGTTTCCGTGCAAGCGCATAACGGGCGAGAACAGACCGAACTGGAACCATCTTACGATAAGCTCTCTGAAATACTCGCTCTCCGTGTCGCCGCCGTAGAAGCCTCCGATATCGGTATTCCACCACGGAATGCCGCACATTGCCATATTCATTGCGCCCTTTACCTGACACGCAAGGCTCTCAAAGGTAGATGCAATATCACCCGACCAAACGAGCGAGCCGAATTTCTGACTGCCGAGGTACGCGGCGCGGGTGAGTGTGATAATATCCTCCCTGCCCATTTCCTTGAAGCCGTCGTACACCAGCTTTGCGTAATAATATGGATAAAGCAGTGCAACCATATCGCCCCTGCCCGCGTGCATTATGAGATTATCGAACTGCGATGGATTTATCTCCGGCTCCGCAACGTCAAACCAAAACGCATCCACACCCTTATCAACGTAGTTTTCTTTGAGCTTGCTCCAAACGAATTTCCTTGTTTCGGGGTTGGTTACGTCTATCTGTGCCTGCCAACCGTAGAAGGGGAAAACTCTGTCCGAGCCGCGCATGGTGCGCATAAGCATATTGTTGTTTTTCATATAGCCGTAGTTTTCGCTATTTTCGTTTATGGTGGGCCACATGGAGACAAGCAGTTTTGTATTCATTGCGTGAAGCTCGTCCGTCATAGCGGGAACGTCGGGCCAATATTTAGGGTCGAATTTATAATCGCCCTGCTCTGTCCAGTGGAAATAATCAACGATTATAGCCGAAAGCGGAATACCCAGCTCCTTGTATTTTCTTGCCACCTCAAGAAGATGTTCCTGGGTTTCGTAACGCAGTCTGCACTGCCAGAAGCCCGTAGCCCACTCGGGCATCTTCGGCGAGTATCCCGTAAGGTCGGCAAGGGTCGTGCAAGCCTCCTTGGGTGTGCCCGCAATAACTACGTAGTCAATAAATTTTGCGTTATCGCTTGTCCAGCGCGTTCTATTGCTTGCAAGCTCGCAAAGGCCGGGGGAAGGGTTGTTCCAGATAAATCCGTAGCCGAGTGAGGAATAGACGTAGGGGATGGTAACCTTAGCATTGAGATGGCAAAGGTCGACGGTTGAGCCCTTAAGGTCAAACTCGTTATCCCAGCTATGACCGAGACCGAAGAAATGCTCGTTTTCGTTTGCCTCAAAATTAACGCTTACCGACCAGTTTTCGTTACCCTCGTTAACAAATCTGCGGAAATCTCCGTTGCCCCCGAAGGTATGGCGGCTCTTGTCGGCAAATATCTTTTTTCCGTCAATATAAAAGGTCGACTTGCCGTTATGCTCAAGCTTACAGCTGAGAGAGCCGCAAGTAAGTGTTACACTGCGCTCGTCCTCCGCTATCTCGCAAGCTACCCCACTTTGGGGCATAAGAGTGTAATTCTCATCAACCACTCGACAGTCGGGAAAGGACTGAAAGCGAATGGCGTTATTTCCGCAGGAGCTTATTCTGATAAGCTCGCCGTAACGGGAAAACAGTATTTCATTCTCTTTAATTACAAGGTTTTTCATTTTTTCTCCTTTAGACCAATGTCAATAAGTTAAGCTAAATGCCAACCGCAAGATCCTTCACTACGAGTTCGCAAACGTCATTCAAGCGTATCTCGCGCAAGCGAGATAGACGCGACCGCAGGGAGCCGCCTCCCACGGAGGCGATGATACGAGCGAAGCGAAGAATCTTTTTGCGAACTCT
>JAZQFL010000070.1:0-8714 GCA_045539485.1 Eubacteriales bacterium | reverse complement strand
TAGGCTCCCTCTTTGAGGGGGCTATCAGCGAAGCTGACTGGGGGAGTTATCGATGGAGCTGTCGCGGAACGCGACTGAAGGAGTTTTTTCTTATCTCTTATCTTACATCACATTCCCCGATGCCGTGAGGCATCGGGGATATGTACTATCAATTACTCTTCGTCAGCTGCGGGAGCCTCTTCAGCTGCCTCCTCTGCTGCCTCGTTCTTGAGGTCGCGGAGAAGTGCGCGGATGGAAAGGCTTACCTTCTGCTTCTCGTCGTCGATAGCGGTGATCTTAACGTTGACCTCGTCGCCAACCTTAAGCTCGTCCTCGGGCTTCTCGATCTTGTGGTCTGCGATCTGGGAAATGTGGATAAGACCGTCAACGCCGTCGATGATCTCTGCAAATGCGCCGAAGGGCAGGATGCTTACGATCTTAACGGGGATAACGTCGCCAACCTGATGCTGACCTGCGAATACGAACCAGCTGTTCATCTCGGGGGTCTTGTAGCCGAGGGAGATACGGTGCTTCTCAACGTCGAAGGACTTAACGAATACCTCGATCTCGTCGCCAACGTTAACGACCTCGCTGGGGTGCTTGATGCGCTTCCAGGAAAGCTCGGTGTTGTGAACCATACCGTCAACACCGCCGATGTCTACGAATGCGCCAAAGCCGGTGAGGCTCTTAACACGGCCAACGTAGTGCTTGCCTTCCTCGATGTTTGCCCAAACCTCAGCCTCACGTGCCTTCTTCTCCTCGTCTGCAACAGAGCGGATGGAGCCGTAAGCGTGACGGCGGGTAGCGTTGATGTCGATAATGCGCATCTTCTCAACCTTGCCTACAAGCGCGGTGAGGTCTGCGTCCTTAGAAAGACCGGTGTGGCGGCCGGGGATGAACACACGGTTGCCGTTTACGATAGCGATAACGCCGCCGCGAACAGCCTCGGTGATCTTACCTTCAAGGATCTCGCCGCTTTCCTTAGCGGCAACGAGGGTGCCCCAGTTCTTCATGGAGTCAACTCTCTTCTTCGACAGGGTAGCCATACCTTCGATGTCGCTTACCTTGATTACGAATGCCTCAAAGGTATCGCCGATCTTGAAAAGATCCTCAAGCTTAGCTGCGGGATCGTCGGTAACCTGGTCTCTCGGAATAACACCGGTAACCTTGGCACCGATGTCAACGCCAAGCTCGCCTGCAGTTACGGAAGTAACGGTGCAGGGAACCACATCTCCTGTATTTAATGTTTTGAGAGAGCTTTCAAGCATCTCCTCAAAATTTTCCATGGTGAAATCATTAGTCATCTTGTTTACAACCTCCTCAATTATCACACTCGGCGTAGATGCTCCTGCGGCGATGCCAACCTTGCCCGCACCCATGAAAAATTTTGGGTCAAGCTCCGATGCCGTCTCTATCCACACGGTTTTCGGGCAGTTTTCACACGCGGTCTCGTAAAGCTTCTTCGAATTGGAGCTTGACCTTCCGCCTATGATTATCATACCGTCCGAATGCCGTGCAAGCTCCGCAGTGCCTGCTTGCCGATTTTCAGTGATATTACATATTGTATCAAACATTTCTGCATTTGTACATAGGTTTTTGATTTTTTTTTGAGATTTTTTCCACAGATTTGTGCTCTGCGTGGTCTGCGATACCGCTATAGTGCGGCATCCTTCGCCAAATTCGGAAAAAAGCTCCTCGGAAATGACCGCGGGATCGGAAAAAACCGTAACCTTTCCCTTAGCGTGGCCCTTGATACCCTCCACCTCGGGATGCCCCTTGGTGCCGAAAAGCAGAAGATGCGTATCGCACGCAGTGTTCTCGGCAACGATCTTGTGTATGCGCCGAACAAACGTGCAGGTCATATCGCGCACCTCAAATGCGGGATGCTTTCGTGCAAGGTCGGAGAGCAGGTTTTCGTTTTCAGCACCGATTCCGTGTGCGCGGATAAAAAGCAGGGTGTGTTTGCCGTTATCGGATTCTACTGCAATTCTGCCGCAATCGGCAAGCTCCACGGTCTCCACGCCGCGCTTCTCCAGCATTTCCATATAAGTAGGATTGTGGATAAGCTCACCTAGCACGCATATACGCAGCTCCCTGCCCGAATCGAGTGCGTTTTCTATTTCCTTGGTTGCGCGCAGAACTCCGGGGCAAAAGCCCGAGCTTTCAAGCACCGTCAGCTCCATTTGCCCGTTTCCTCCATTTCACAAGCGCGCAAAAAGAGGTTTTTCATCGCCTCGTTATTCGTTTCGCCGTACTCGCCAAAGCTTTCGGGATATACGGGCGGTGCAACGAACACCTCCTGCTTTGAAAACAGGCGTACGCGTCTGTTTTTTGCCTTGATATATACGGGAATTATCGGCACGTTTGCCTTTTTTGCGACAAACATAGCGCCGCCGTGTACTGCCGTTTCCTTGGGGTCAACACCGGGGTTGCGGTGCCCCTGCGGGAATATAACGGCGCATTCGCCCGATTCCGCAACGGCAATAGCGGTCTTAAGCGCGCCGACATCGCCCTTCTTTCTGTCAACGGCATAAGCGCCGAGCGCACGGAAAAGGCAACCGAGCGGCCAGAAGAAAAGCTCTTTTTTTGCCATATATTTAAGCGTTCTGCCACGGAAAACGCAGGCAATTACGGGAATATCGGCAAAGGATATGTGGTTTGGGCAGATAACACAACCGCCCTCGGGAAGCTCTATACTTCCGTGCGCGGTATGCGGCCACAAAAACTCCGCAAGGCCGTGAAACACGGTAACGAAATTGCGGTAAAAGCGGCTTGTTTTCTGTTCGGAATTATTCTGCGATAAGCTTTTTTTCTCGGGCAAAGCGAATTACCTCGTCTATAGTTTGTTCTAGGTTTATTTGAGAGTTATCAAGCAAAATTGCGTCCTCTGCGGGTGTAAGCGGTGCAACGTCGCGGCTGCTGTCGCGCGCGTCGCGCTCGTTTTGCTGTGCGATAAGCTCCTCAACGGAGGTCTTGATACCCTTTTCCGTCAGCTCGGCATATCTGCGTCTTGCTCTCGCCTCCGCGCTTGCAGTAAGGAATATCTTAAGGTCGGCATCGGGCAAAATTACGGTGCCTATATCTCTGCCGTCCATAATTACGTCGCGCTTGTCGGCTATCTCTCTCTGCAGGGAGAAAAGGAACTTTCTCACCTCGGGCACTGCGGAAACGGAGGAAGCGTAGTGCGAAACCTCGGGCGTGCGGATCTTATCCGTAACGTCCTCTCCGCACAGATAAACGTGCTGTGCGCCGTTTTCGTTTGTCATTTCCACGGTAAGAGAGGGAAGCAGAGCGATAATGCCCGCCTTATCTGCGGCATCCACTCCGTTTCTTATGGCGTAAAGCCCCACGGTGCGGTACAGCGCGCCCGTGTCTACGTAAGTAAGCCCAAGCTTTGCGGCAACACCCTTTGCAAGGGAGCTTTTTCCCGCCCCGCTGGGTCCGTCTATGGCGATTTTTAAGGTTTTGTTCATTGTTTTTGTCCTTTTATGGTATTTGCGGACCGTCCGGAGGCCGGTCCCTACGGTTTGTATCGATACCGTGTCGTAGGGACAGGCGTCCTCGACTGTCCGCCCCTATTTATAACCACGCAATGTTCCGCGCCGCCGCCGCGGCGGTCGAGAACGCTATCTGCAGATTATATCCGCCCGTGAGTGCGTCTATATCAATTGTTTCGCCCGCGAAATAAAGTCCGGGGCAGAGCTTGGATTCCATCGTTTTCGGGTTTATTTCCTTAACGGAAACACCGCCTGCGGTAATGACCGCTTCGCTAACGGGCCGCAGGTGGGAAAGGCGGACGGGAAAACGCTTTAAAAGCTCTGCAATGCGCCTTCTTTCTTCCTTTGTAATAGAATTAGCCTTTCTGTGCTTATCTATGCCGGAGAGGCGGGCAAAGCATTCGGTCATTTTTGCGGGCAAAAGACCCGAAAGAATGTTGATAAGGTCCTTGTTCGGGTTAGCTGCAAGGTCGGAAAGCAGTCTTGCATCCAGCTTCTGCATATCAAGCGCGGGCTTAAGGTCAATATATGCCGTAAGCGCGGAGATATCCTTATCTCTTATATGCGCGCTTGCGGAAAGCACCATAGGTCCGCTGATGCCGAAGTGGGTAAACAGCATCTCGCCGAAATCCTCGTAAAGCGGCTTTTTGCCTCCGTCCTCTATTTTAAGCGCCACGTTTTTAAGTGAAAGACCCATCATCTCCGCGCACAGCGCGCGGTCACGTGCCTCGATAGGCACAAGAGAGCCTCGGCAGGGAATTACGGTATGCCCCATTTTTTCGGCAAAGCGCATTCCGTCGCCGTCCGAGCCCGTGAGGGGATAGGATATTCCGCCCGTAGCGATCAGAACGGCATCAAAAATATCACTGCCCATTTTCGATACAACGGAAAATGTGCCGTCTTCGTTCTTTTCGACGCCTTTAACGGGGCAAAGGAGCCTTATATCGGCTTTTGACGCGTATTTTTTTAAGGCATCTACAATGTCGTACGACTTTTGCGAAGCGGGGAAAACGCGCCTGCCGCGCTCCGTTACAAGCGGAACTCCAAGCCTTTCAAAGAGCGCCTTGACGTCCTCGGGCGAGAATGCCGCCACCGCGCCGTAAAGAAAGCGCGGATTTGATATTACGTTGTTTAAGATCTCCTGCGGGGGAGCGTCGTTTGTAAGATTACAGCGGCCCTTGCCCGTTATGGCAAGCTTTCTGCCCACCGCCTTGTTTTTTTCAAAAACCGTTACGCGGCAATCGGGGTCAAGCTCGCATATCATACCCGCCGCAAGCAAGCCTGCCGCGCCCGCACCTATTATTGCTACACGCATATTACTTGTGCTTCTGATATACGTCGAACTCTTCCCAAAGCGTTTCCAGCTTATCGAAGCGTTCTTCTATTTCCGACTGCTTCTTCTTACCGATCGCAACGGTTATCGCGTTGATAACGGAAAGGGGAGCAACGAGAGAGTCGATATAGCTTGCCATATCGCTTTGCGCTACAAGCACCTCGGAGGCATGCTCGGCAATGGGGGACTTGCGGTTATCCGTAAGTGCAATAACTCCCGCGCCTATCTGGTGCGCGTACTCGACCGCGTTTACGATACGGGTGGAGTAGCGCGGGAAAGAGATGGCTATAAGCACGTCGTCCTTTGTCATGGGGAACAGGCTTTCAAAAACCTCGCTTCCGCTTGTGGTATGCACAAGGCGGATATTGTCAAAAACAAGGTTGAGGCTGTAGGAAAGGAAGGAGGCAAGGGAAGCGGACGAGCGCACACCCATGATAAATATCTGCTTTGCATTGATTATTCTGTCCACGGCGCGGTGGAAATCCTCGCGGCTGATGGAATCAAGCGTTGCGCGTATCTTCTCCGCGTCGGAGATAAGCACCTTGTCAAGCAGCTCGCCGTCGCCGATACGGTTGTTCGTTACCGCAATGCGCTGGTTATAGGTAAGGCGCGTGCGGATTATCTCCTGCAGGGATTTCTGCAGCTCGGGATATCCGTCATAGCCAAGCTCGATCGCAAAGCGCACGACCGTGCTTTCGGAAACTCCGACAAGCGCACCGAGGCGCGCCGCCGTCATATATGCCGCCTTGTCATAGCTGTTGATGAGATATTGCGCGATAAGCTTCTGTCCCTTTGAGAAGGTGGGCATCTTTTCTTCAAGGATATGGATAAGGTCACCGTTCATATGTCACACTCCGATTTTTGCGTTACGCAAGATTTAGAGAAGAATATTGCAAAACTATCATTTCATTTTAACATTAACAGCCCAAAAAGTCAACAAAAATGGAGGTTTTTGCAATAAGAATATTGCTTTTTTTGCAACAAGAATATCGTAGAGAATGTACTGTTTTGGTTACCTGTTGACAAACCCTCAAAAGCGTGTTATTATTCTATCGTGAATGTATTTTCATCTATATATTGAGGTACACATATGCGATACTTAAGCGAAGAAACAATGCAAAGGATCATAACCTTTGTGGATGAATATTACAACGAAAACAGCTATTCGCCGACCATTGCGGAGATTTCGCGGAGCTTGTCTTTGGCGGTGGGAACGGTACACAAATATCTGCACCGTATGACCGAGATGGACAAGCTTTATTTCGATGGACGACACATCATCACGCCATACATTGAAGAATTACAAGGCAAATTCCACGCGTCTGTAAGCGGTGATATAGCCTGCGGCTCTCCGATCTATGCAGAGGAACAGTACGACGATACATTCCCGATTCCCACCGATTTCATCGGAAAGGGTGAATACTTTTGGCTTAGTGCAAAAGGCGATTCAATGACCAATGCCGGAATCGATAGCGGCGACTTGGTATTGATCCGTAAGCAAAATACGGCTAACGAAGGCGATATCATAGTTGCATTGATCGATGACTCTGCTACACTCAAAACACTTTCCTATGACCGAGCAAATCGCAAAGTTGTATTAAAAGCCGAGAATGACGATAAAGAGAATTATCCGAATCAGATCTACGATAACATTATCATTCAAGGCGTGGCTGAACACGTTTTGAAGAAGCTGTGAGGTGTGTATTATGAACAAATCCATATGTTATTGCGGTCATGATTGCGCCCGCTGCCTTACATATCTTGCAACTATCAACAACGATGAAGAATTACGTAAGCAATCACAGAGTTTCTATAAAACCGAGTTTGGAATAGAGATTCCCCTTGAAAATATTCATTGTCTCGGCGGGCGCTCAAACGATATATTTTGTTTGTGCAAGGAATGTCCTTTTATAATGTGTTGTAAGGAACACAATACCGAAATGTGTTCTGAATGCTGTGATTATCCTTGCAAGAAAATCAAGGACTATCAAGAAAAGTACGTTAACAAATGCAATCAAATTAATTGACCGTTGAGGAAAAATTATGAGAAATCTATCGAAAGAACAACTAATAAAAATGGACAAATGGATGCAAGATAACGCACGTCCATACGATCTCGCAAAATGGGATTATCTCTTTAACGGCAGCAGCAAGGATGCCATCGTTGAAGAAATGCTGAAATATCAGAACGCTGACGGCGGTATGGGGAGCGGATTTGAAGCAGACGTGCTATGTCCTTTGTCTGCGGCTATCCCAACGGCAGAAGCAATATTTCAAGCTTACGAATACGGGCTTGATTTCGATTCGGAATGGATGAAACGTATTCTCTCCTATTTTGAAGATAACGTGCAGGACATCCCGAAGTATTGGGAAGATTGTCCGAAAGAAGCAATGGACTATCCTCACGCGCCGTGGTGGAACTATGCGCCTTGTACCGTGTTTAATCCAAACCCGTGCGCTGTTGTCGCGTCTGCATTTATCCGATATGGAACGGACAGCCAAAAAGAGCTTGGATATAAGATTGCCAAGGATTGCTTGGCACACCTTGCCTCGACTGACTTTTGCGGGGATCATGATACGCTGAATATTCAAGCTTTAGTGGAACAGCTTATTGCCATAAATTCTCCGCTTATTACCGATGAAGTTATGGTGGCGATGCGAAGACGGGTTCTTGAAAACACCTGTTTTGATGTAAGCAAATACAACAGCTATTACTTTACGCCTCTTGATTACGTATCTTCTCACGATTCTGTTTGGTATGATACGGTCGGTCACGGCATTGAACAAACAATAGACTTTTGGCTTGATAACATTAACGAGCAAGGTGTATGGACTCCGAATTTCTCTTGGGGCATTGATAGTGAGGTGTCAAAACAAGTAACGAAGAATTGGACGGGATATATCACCGTTAAGAGAGCAAAGATTTTGCTTAACTTTGACAGGATAGAAAAATAGGAGATAAAACTATTGGCAGAAGAAAGAACTATGCAAACGCTCCCTATTGAGGAGATCAACCAACTGACAAAAACTTTGGTAGATACAATGGCAAACGGCACTCCAAAAGAGATTGCCAAAGGCTTGGAATCGCAGTTCGTTGACCGTTCCACTGAGCACCTTTATCACAAGGTCACACCTACCGATCAAAGCGGTTCTGCCGAGGTATGTATTCAACAAAGCATGAAGGCTCTTTCCGAAAAAGAGCAAAGCATCTTGCGGTTACGCTTACAAGGTAAGAATATGAGTGAGATTGCTATCGCGCTCGGATATCACGATGCAAGCGGTGTTAAGAAAGCAATTAAGCGTATTGGACAAAAGCTTATTGATGCAGGCGTAGTTGATCCTAATCAGTTGACGGGACGAAAGATTTCATAATAAAGAACGGAGGATAAGGTATGTCGTTACCTACTCAAAATCATTTTGATAAAATAACAAACATCATCGAAACGGCGCGCAATAATGCCTTGCAGGCAGTAAACACTGAGCTTATAAAAATGTATTGGAACGTTGGCGAATATCTCTATGAGTTAACTTCCAATTCGGCGTACGGTGACAAGGTTATCGATGAAATCGCAGAATATATTGCTCAAAGCAATCCTACCATCAAAGGATTTAACCGACGCGGACTTTACAGAATGCGTCAGTTTTACGAAGCGTACAAAGATGATGCAATTGTGTCACCACTGGTGACACAATTAAGTTGGACAAACCATTTGATCATTTTGTCCGGTGCCAAGAGCGCCGAGGAACGAAGATTTTATATTGAATTGGCAATACGCGAGAGATATTCAAAGCGCGAGCTTGAAAGACAGATCGATAGCGCGTATTACGAAAGATACGTATTGTCGCAGGGAAAACAGTTGCCCGAGCATATTTCTCAAACGGTCAGAAACAGTATTTTGGACACG
>JAZQFL010000069.1:0-3337 GCA_045539485.1 Eubacteriales bacterium | reverse complement strand
CCTTTATAGGAGCGCCAACGGGGCAAACATCTGCACAAGCGCCGCACTCGATGCACTCATCAGCATCGATAACGTACTTGCCGTCGCCCTCGGAGATAGCGTTTACGGGGCACTCACCGGCGCAAGCGCCGCAAGAAATGCAATCATCAGTAATCTTAAATGCCATTGGGGTATACCTCCATGTAAGTATTGTGTAAATAATTCTATCATACTTTCTCAAAAAATCAAGCATTTTTTGAAAATAGCACGCAAAAAAATTATTTTATCCGCCGAGTTACAAATTATTCACCCTGTTTTGGTTTTTTCTTGAATTTTTTGTAATGCTTTTTGTGGTGGTTCTGGGTGTTTTCTCCGCTTTTCTGGGAGGGGTCGGCAGTTACCGTTACCTCGGTCTGGGTGGTTATCTCCTCGTCATCACCGTCGATATCATCCTCGACCTTGGGCGCGCCGTTGCGTGCGGCGTTTTCCGCCTTTCTCTGCTTTGCGGTCATAAGGACCTTGACCTCGTCGCGGGGATAATACTTAGGCGCCTCGGGCTTGTCCGTAAGCTTGACTCTTACAAGGCCCGCAAGGGGATTTATCTCCGTAATTACACCGTTTCCGTTGGAGGTCTCAACCAGGCTTCCGACGGCGGGAGTTTTTTTGATCTCTTCGTCGTAGGTCTCATGCTCATAGCGCAGGCAGCACATAAGTCTTCCGCAGGCTCCGCTTATCTTTGCGCTGTTTAAGGAGAAATTCTGCTCCTTTGCCATCTTAATGGACACCTGCACAAAGTCGGAGAGGAACCTGTGACAGCAGAAGGGTCTGCCGCACACACCAAGACCGCCCATAAGCTTTGCTTCGTCTCTTATACCAATCTGGCGAAGCTCGATACGGGTGCGGAAAACGGAGGCAAGCTCCTTTACAAGATCGCGGAAATCAACTCTGCCCTCTGCTGTGAAGTAGAAGAGCAGCTTATTGTTATCAAAGGTATATTCCGCATTTATAAGGCTCATTTCAAGACCGAGCGCCTCGATCTTCTGGCGGCATATCTCGCACGCCTTTGTTTCCTTTTCGCGGTTTTCGGCATCGTGGCGGATATCCGCTTCCGTAGCTACGCGCAGTACGGGGCGGAGAGGGCGGACTACCTCGCGTTCCTTTACCGTGTGGTTTGCGGCAACGCATTCGCCTATCTCAACACCGCGTGCGGTCTCAACAATGGCGAATTTTCCGCTTTCCACCTGTATGCCGCAGGGGTCGAAGAAATATGTTTTACCCGTAAGGCGGAATTTAAGTCCCACCACCTCCACGGGTGCGTCGGGGTCGCGCGGAGCTTCCGCTTCCTCGACGGGGGTATTTATCTTTTCAAGCTCGTTATCCATAGCTTTCCTTTCTTAACCGAATACAGCATTATGCGCACTCAAAATAAATGACAGCATAACGTTTTTCGGGCTTGCATTTTTTTCAAGTGCCGCAAGCGCTTCGCTTACAGCATTCGATACGGCAATTGCACTGCGCACGGTCATTCTTTTTGCGGGTATGCGCGCATCCTCTGCCGAGGGGTAGAGATCTGTTGATGCTTCTTTATATCTCTTGACTGCAATTATATCACGAAGTCCCGCATAAATCAACCGCAATATTTCCGTTGTTTCGTCTTTTTTCTGCGGAAGTGAGGAGGTGTAGAGTATAAGCTCCGCCTTCGGCTTCTTTTCCGCAAGCATCTCGGTGAGGGTGCGTGCGTGGTTATAAAGGCTTATTTTGCGCTTTCCCTCCGCGCTTTCGTTTATAACTTCCTTTGCAAAATACACGCTGTTTTCCGCTATTGCGGCGGCGCTCAGCGCCTCCTTGCGGCTGACACCCGTTTCGCGCATCAAAATATCGCATACCTCGTTTCTGTCGGGTGCATTTAAGCGCATAACGGGAGCGCGGCTGATTATCGTAGGCAAGAGCGCCTCCGAGTTTTCAGCGCACAGAATGAAGTACGTTTCCGCAACGGGCGGCTCTTCAAGTATCTTTAAAAGCGAGTTCTGCGCTTCCTCTGTCATTTTGTCGGCTTCGTTTATTATATATACCTTGGCTTCAAGCTCGGAGGGGGCAAGTATTACGTTTGGCATAAGATCGCGTATCTTCTGCACTCCGATCGTCGCCTTGTCCTCTTTTTCCACAGTTATAACGTCAATGCAGTTATCGGAAAGTATCTTTGTGCAGTTTGGGCATTTTCCGCAGGGAAGGGGGGAATCGGCATATTTCTTTTCGGTGCACGCCAGTGCCGCGGCTATTTCAACGGCGATGCGGTACGTTTCCGTGCCTTTCGGTGCTTCAAGCACGCAGGCGTGAAGAAAGGTGCCTCTGCGTATATCCGCCGCCATCAGTTTTTTTGTGTGCTCATTACCGAGCAGATGAGGGAAAAGAGTACTCACGCTTACCTCCAAAGACATATATAGCTATTCTAACATAACAGCGCAAAAAGCGCAAGTTATTTGCGAAATTAACGCAAAAATGCATATATTCCTTTCGGAGGAAATATATTTGACTGTCGGGAGGTGATCGTACGGTAAGCTGCTTACAGCCCGCCGCTATCATGGCGGCTTATAAATATCTGCCGCACAGCATTTCGCGTGCAATCAATGAAGCGGCAGAAAAAAGCGGAGTGCGTATGCCCGAGATAAGCGAGATACGCCTCAGGCGAAATATGCAGATCTCCCTCTCGCTTGATAGAGTGAATATGCGCATACCCTTTGTGTGCGGTGATGCGGATATGGAGTACGTAACGGATAAGCTGTGCAGGGGCTCGGTATATGCCTATGAGCATAATCTGCGGGAGGGATATATACCCGCTGAGGGCGGAATGCGCGTTGCCGTTAATACCGCCGCGCGGTATGCGGACGGCAAAATGTACCGCGGGCATATTCCCGATTCTATAGTTTTCCGCATTCCGATACACACGGAGGGGCAAAGCGAAAGTCTTGCCCGATTGATGCATACATCAATGGGCGGGATGCTTATTTTTTCTCCCCCTGCCGTCGGAAAGACCACAGTACTCCGCGATCTCGTGATAATGCTTTCGGGCGGTATGTATTCGATGCGTGTTGCCGTGATAGATTGCAGGGAAGAGATAGACGACGGCAGAATTCCAGAAAACTGCCTTGCAGATATTATATCGGGCTGTGAGCGCGGGGACGGAATGGAATGGGCGCTGAGAACGCTTTCTCCGCAGGTGATAGCCGTGGACGAGCTCTCCGAGAGGGATACGGCGGCAGTATGCAGGGCGGCAAGATGCGGTGTTCCCGTTATAGCCACTTTGCACGCGGGCACATTTGAAGAGGTGCTCTCGC
Organism: Eubacteriales bacterium; assembly: GCA_045539485.1. Taxonomy (GTDB): domain Bacteria; phylum Bacillota; class Clostridia; order Oscillospirales; family CAG-272; genus RUG12395. The sequence continues at coordinate 23 of JAZQFL010000069.1, read as the reverse complement.
ACAGCGAGATACGCGATGCGTTC
>JAZQFL010000068.1:0-3188 GCA_045539485.1 Eubacteriales bacterium | reverse complement strand
CAGTTTGTCTTCCTAAGACCGCTTGGCCTCCGACTTCCGCCCATTTCATCCTCGATAAAGCGGGGAAGCAGGCTTACAAGGTTATCCGCTATGCCGACAAACATTACCTCGTTCATCGAGGTGCAGTAATCCGTGGTATAGACCTCGGAGAGTGCGGCTTTCAGCTCGTCTATGGTGTCATAATCGCTTTTTTCGGTATCAACAAGGTAGTAATCCTTGCCCGTAATCATTTCCTTATAGACGGGAAGTCCCTCTCCGTAGAAGATCTCGTTAAGCTCGATGCTCTTTTCCACGGTCTCGGTGATATGCGCACGCACCTCATCAAGCTCGGGGCCCTTACCGCAGGAAACAAAACAGAGGGAAAGGGAAGCACAAAGTATGCAAAGCGCGCTTCTGACAAACTTATTCATTGTTCGTTTCCTCACCGTTTTCATCTGTGGGGAGCTCGTTTTCATCTTCAACGGGCTTGTTTCCGTCGGGAACTATCGCAAAGTTCATAATGGTAGCATTCTCTGCCGTTCTCATTACGATAACGCCCGTTGCGGTACGGCTGTAGGAGGGTATCTCGTTTGCGTGGATACGTACAACGGTACCGGTGTTTGTTATCATCATAATGTCATCGTCATCCCCAACGGATGCAACGCTTGCGATGCGTCCCGTCTTTTCGGTGATGTTCTGGCAGGTAACGCCGCTGCCTCCGCGGTGCTTCATTAGGCGGAAATCGTCAAAGGGAGTGCGCTTACCGCATCCGTTTTCGGTGATTATAAGCAGCTTTCTTTCGGGATCCACAAATGCTGCTCCGCATACCTCATCTTCCTCATCAACACGGATACCGATAACGCCGCGTGCGTTTCTGCCCATGGGACGGATATTTTCGCCCGAGAAGCGAACGGCGCGTCCGCTCTTGGTGGCAATAACTATCTCGTCCTCGTCGCTCATGATACCCGCAAAGATAAGCTCGTCGCCCTCATCAAGGGAAAGTGCGCGCTTACCGGTCTTTCTCTGATATTCAAATTCGGCGATGGGAGTACGCTTAACGATACCGCGCTTGGTAACGGTCAGGAGGTAGCCCTCTTCAAATCCGTCAACGGTAATAACGCCCGCAAGTCTTTCGTCATCCTGCATCTCCAGCACGTTTTTAATGTTGGAGCCTTTTGCGGTACGGCTTGCCTCGGGCAGGCAGTATACCTTTTTGGTGTATACACGTCCCGTGTTTGTAAAGAACATCATAAGCGCGTGGCTGTGCGCGGTTACAACGTCGACGATAAAGTCGTCCTCCTTTGTGTTCATACCGATAATGCCCTTACCGCCTCTGCGCTGAGCGGAGTATGTGTCTGCAGGCTGGCGCTTGATGTAGCCCGCGTGGGTCATTGTAATAACGCATCTGTGCTTGGGTATAAGATCCTCAAGAACTATCTCGTCCTCGGATTCCTCAATTGAGGTAAGGCGCTCGTCGCCGTACTTTGCTTTAATTGCCAGCAGCTCGTCCTTAACTATTGCCTTTACCTTGCTTTCATCCGCAAGTATACCCTCAAGCTCGCTTACAAGTGCGCGGAGCTTTTCGAGTCTGTCGGCTATCTTCTGCCTCTCAAGTCCCGAGAGACGGCCGAGCGTCATATCCACTATTGCCTGAGCCTGAGCCTCGGAAAGTCCGAACTCAGCCATCAGCGCCTCTCTTGCGGCGGGAATGGATTCGCTTCTCTTGATTATTTCGATAACTCTGTCGATATTTTCGATAGCTATGGCATAACCTTCAAGGATGTGCATCTCGTGAAGCGCACGGTTAAGCTCAAACCGTGTACGGCGCATCACTATATCCTCCTGGAAGGATATATAGTGCTCAAGTATCTGCTTAAGCGAAAGCACCTTAGGCTCGCCGTTTACTATGGCAAGCATATTTACGGCACAGGTGTCCTGAAGCTGAGTGTATTTATAGAGCTGGTTAAGAATTACCTGTCCGTTTGCATCGCGGCGGTATTCGACAACGATGCGCATACCTGCGCGTCCGCTCTCGTCCCTGAGGTCGGTAAGTCCCTCAATGCGCTTTTCCTTATGCAGGTCGGCGATGCTCTTTACAAGCTGGGATTTATTAACCTGATACGGTATCTCGGTAAAGATGATACGGTGCTTGTCCTCTTCAAGGATAGCCTTTGCACGTACGTTTATGTGTCCCTTGCCCGTAAGATAAGCCTGATAAATGCCCGCAGTACCGTAAATGGTCGCCTTGGTGGGGAAGTCGGGGCCCTTGATATACTGCATAAGCTCGGGCAGCTCCGCCGCGGGGTTGTCTATAAGGCAGATAACGCCGTCAATAACCTCGGAAAGGTTGTGGGGGGGTATGTAGGTAGCCATACCTACAGCAATGCCCACAGAGCCGTTTACAAGCAGGTTAGGAAAGCGGGAGGGAAGAACGGTAGGCTCTTTAAGCTTGTTATCGAAGTTGGGAACGAAGTCAACAACGTCCTTTTCGATATCCATCATCATGTAATCGGCGATCTTTGCCATTCTCGCCTCTGTGTAACGGTATGCAGCCGCGCCGTCACCGTCTACGTTACCGAAGTTACCGTGTCCTTCAACCAAGGGATAACGGAGAGAGAAGGACTGTGCCATTCTTACCATTGCCTGATAAACGGCGGAATCCCCGTGGGGGTGATAGCGTCCAAGCACGTTACCTACGGTAGTAGCGGATTTGCGGAAGGGCTTGTCCGCAGTCAGATGGTCCTCATACATTGCGTAAAGAATACGTCTCTGTCCCGGCTTCATTCCGTCGCGAATATCGGGAAGCGCACGGCTGGTAATAACGCTCATAGAGTAATCTATGAACGATTTTTTAACCTCAGCCTCCATACCGATGGGGAGTATCTTTTGATTGGCGTAGTCAAGCTCGTGATTATTTTCCATATCGGTTTTATCCTTTTCAAGATCGGTTCGGGAATAATTATTCACCGACCAAGTTCTGTTTTAATAGCTCAAAAAAGTTTTAATAAGTCGAATAATATCGGTATATAAAGATTTAAACAAGGTTTTCAACACATTGTTCAAAATTTTTGAACTGTAGTTTTGAACATAATGTTGAAAACTTATTCGAAATCAAACGTATACCGTAGGGCGGGGGCTTGCCCCCGCCGTCCGTATATCGTTTTGTTTCGCGGCGGGAGCAACCCCCCGCCCTACGAGCCTTCCCTACC
>JAZQFL010000067.1:0-2801 GCA_045539485.1 Eubacteriales bacterium | reverse complement strand
TGAGCGAATATATGGAAAAATTCTCCGTCTCCCGCCTTATAGGAGCGCCTCCCGGCTACGTTGGATACGAGGAGGCAGGTCAGCTTACCGAGGCTGTGCGCCGCCGCCCGTACTCCGTTGTGCTGTTTGACGAGATAGAAAAAGCGCATCCCGATGTTTTCAACGTACTGCTTCAAGTGCTTGATGACGGCAGAATTACCGACAGCCAAGGAAGAACGGTGGACTTCAAAAACACTATTTTGATACTCACCTCCAACCTCGGCTCCGATATAATTCTTAACGGCATTGAAAACGGAGAGATAACGGACGAGGCAAAGGAAGGAGTAAATATGCTTCTCAAGCGAAGCTTCCGTCCCGAATTTCTCAACCGACTTGACGAAACGGTATTCTATAAGCCCCTTTCAAAGGACGATATATACAGAATTACCGAGCTGCAGCTCAACTCCTTGCGCAGCCGCCTTGCCGACCACCGTCTTACACTTACTTTGACAGAAGAAGCCAAGAGCTTTATCGCCGACGCGGCATACGACCCCATCTACGGCGCAAGACCGCTCAAGCGCTTCTTACAAAGCAGAGTGGAGACCCTTATCGCAAGAGAGATGATAGCAAAAGATATAGCTCCCGAAAGCACGGTCATAGTATACGTAAAGGATAATTCGCTTTATATCTCTGTTAAAGACCCCGCACCGATTGAGGCATAAAAAACACCGCCGCTTGTACGCAACATCGCAATATAAGAGAAAGCCAACCGCTTGTCATCCTTGAGCGGAGACGTTTTTCCTCAGATTCTTCGCTTCGCTCGAGAATGACAAGAGGAAAAACCGCGCAGCGAAGGATCTTGCGGTTGGCTAAACTTAATGAGATTACGTTTTATCGGCGGTATTTTTATCCAAGAAAGAAATCCGTCACCAACATTACACAAAAACCGACAAGCAGTGCGTAAGTAGCACCGCGCTCGTGGCCGTGGGAGTGTGTTTCGGGGATCATTTCGTCACTTATAACGTAAAGCATCGTTCCGCCCGCAAAGGCAAGCGCAAACGGCAGAACGGCACTTGCAATGCTGACAGCAAAGTATCCGATAAACGTTCCGATGATCTCCACTACTCCCGTAAGGGATGCAAGCAAAAACGTACGTTTGGGAGAAGCACCGACAGCAAGCAGAGGTGCGATTATCACCATTCCCTCGGGGATATTCTGCAAGGCTATACCGCCCGCTATCATAAGCGCCTGAGAGGTATCACCGCCTCCGAATCCAACACCTGCGGCAATTCCCTCGGGGAAATTGTGAATTGCGATCGCGGCAACAAATAGAAGCACCTTGCTGAGATTGCCGTTCGAGTGCGCCTCCTCTTCCCTGCCCGCAAGCTTGTGAAGGTGTGGTACAAGTCTGTCGATAAGATTAAGGCACACGGCACCCGCAAATATGCCCGCGATAGTGATAATTATGCCGAACTTCCCTCCCGATTCGAGTGCAGGGAGAATAAGACCGAGCACAGCCGCTGCCAGCATAACGCCAGCGGCAAAGGAAAGCACGATGTCGGCAAAACGGTGCGACTGCTTTTTGAATATAAGCCCTATAAGTGCGCCGACGACCGTCGCCCCGCCGACACCAAAGGCTGTAAGTAATACAAGCTGCATAATAACTCCTCAAAGTATTTACGTTGATAGCCTATCACATATATTACACTAAATCTGTAGAATTTTCAACAAACAAAAAAAGAATTCCTCGGAAACCCAAGGAATTCTTTTTTATCAAAGATACATACGCATATCCTTTGCAAGTCTTTCCTCTTCTTCTATCAAGCGCTTTGCAATAGAACGCGACTCGCTGTCTGCGGCAGCATACTGATTAAGATATCTGGAAAGTGATTTCACACCCATATTGCACCCGTCGGTCATCAGATCGGCAATTGTAGCATCGGTGTGCTTCATTGCAAGCTTGGCGTTGGTCTTAATCTTCGACATCCCCTTTGCCATCACGTTGGGGTCCTTACCGTCGTCGCCGCAACGCTGAAGTGCCGTGTGTATCTCGGAGGTAAGAACGCTGTGTGTATCCTTGGAGTTTTCAAGCTTGGATTTTAACCCGTCCGAGCTTACTTCGTTTAAAACATCGTCAATTGATTCAATTCCCATTTTTGCACCCGCATCACATTCGCGAAGCAGTCTTACGGTATCGTTTTCTATCATAACATCCTCCCAAAAGATTTTATATTACCTTTCCACAACCAACGCAATTTATTCTCTGATTCTTTTAAGAAACTTTTTCAATTTTTTTCGTTTTTTGTCTTGACATTCCGCTACACATGTGTTATTATATTAAAGCTGTGATGAACAGATGCGCTACTAGCTCAGTGGATAGAGTGCCCGGCTACGAACCGGTAGGTCGCAGGTTCGAATCCTGCGTGGCGCGCCACGAAAAAAGACACCCAATCGGGTGTCTTTTTTCGTTGTGTGGCACATTTTACAGAATTGCAGGATTCGAACGGTCGGTAGTGAATTGCCGTCCGGGGACGGCAAGAGCCGACCGGACCGCAGGACGTCGAGGCCGGAGAATCTAATCCTGCGTGGCGCGCCACGAAAAAAGACACCCAATCGGGTGTCTTTTTTCGTTGTGTGGCACATTTAGAAAAAACAGAAGGGCGGAAACTACCGCCCTTCTATTTTCATATTTCGCTGTTTATAGCTTCAAATACAAGATTACGCACCTCGGGATGTATCTCAAAATATCCCTTGCCGCATCCAAGCACGTGCATTACGTAGCAGAAGGCTATGCCCGTTTCGGGGGAGGCTGTGAGGTTAGC
>JAZQFL010000066.1:0-15188 GCA_045539485.1 Eubacteriales bacterium | reverse complement strand
CCTTCGGCTGCTATGTACCCCTTTCTTTGCATGATGTTGGTTATCATTGCCCTGTCCTCGCACTCAAAAAGCACGCGGGCGGTATTTTCCTTTGTCTTTGATACGCTTTTTATTTTTGCTATAACACCGACTTCATAAAGATCCTCGGCAAAGGGACGCTCCGTATCGGGGTCCTTCTGGGGGATGAGGAAAAGCTTTCCGGTCGTTGCGTTTGCTTCCTCAAGCGCGGTAATGGAGCGCTTTCTGCCAAGCTCAAGCGATATGGGCATGCCGGGGTATGCGGCAATGGAACGCAGGGGCACCACGGGTAATATATATTTATCGATCGTTTCTACGGTTGCGGACATTATGTTTCCTTTCATTTTCGCGATTGCATAGGTATAGATGTTACATTATATCATAAGGTGCTTGAAATTTCTATACCTTTTTTCAATTTTTAAAAGAATTTAAAATTTGTTTACATTTAAAAAGAAAAAGCACAGGCTCCGTTCCCGTAAAGATCATAAGCTTGATCCCGGGGAAGTGGGCATGTGCTTTGTGCGGTACGGCGACCCGTCCGCAATGGGTGAGACAATTATATCAACACGGCAAAGAAAAGTAAAGACGCAAAAGAGACGAAAAAAACTTAAAAACTTTGTCGAAACTTACGATTTTGAAAAACGGTGCAAAAAAAACAAAAAAAGCACTTGACAAGCGCGATAAAGGGTGATATAATTCGCGATGTAAATGAAGAAGAACGCTCCGTTCTCACCGTGCCGCACAGCGAGCTCGGTCCAATACTTAAAGGCCTTTGGACTTATTGTGTTGATGTGCGGAATGTTTTTCGCACATTTTTTAATTTTCTTTGGAGGTGCCTAACCATCAGCACTAAGGAATTGCTTATCAACGACGAAATAAGGGCAAAGGAAGTCCGTCTCATCGGCGAGGAGGGCGAGCAGCTCGGCGTTAAGAGCCTTGACTCCGCCAAGACCTACGCATACGACAGAGGGCTTGACCTTGTGCTTATCGCTCCCCAGGCAGTGCCCCCCGTTGCCCGCGCAATGGACTATGGCAAGTTCCGCTTCGAGCGCGATAAAAAGGAAAAGGAAGCACGCAAAAAGCAGCAGATCGTTAAGGTTAAGGAAGTTAAGCTTTCCTGCCGTATCGACACCCACGATTTTGACACCCGCGTAAATCACGCAAAGCGTTTTCTTACCGACGGGGATAAGGTCAAGGTCATCGTAGTGTTCCGCGGCAGAGAGATGACCCACCTTGATATCGGACGCGAGCTTATCGAGCGCTTTGAGGATGCAGTATCCGAGTTCGGTTCTGCTGACAAGAAGCCCACTATGGAGGGCAGATTCATGTCCGTTGTGCTTTCGCCTCTCAAGAACACTCCCGCAAAGGCTAAAAAGGAAAAGCCCGCGCAGGAAGAAAACGATCAGGAAAACTGAAACAGTTAATAAAATTCAAGGAGATATACCATGGGAAAGATCAAGACTCATAAGGCTTCCGCAAAGCGTTTTTCCGTAACCGGAAGCGGCAAGGTTAAGTGCAACCACTCTCAGCATCGCCACAACCTCGGACTTAAGACTCAGAAGCGTAAGAGAAATCTGCGTAAGGGCACTACTCTCAGCGAGAGCTTTGCACCTATCTACAGAACTCTTATCCAGAAGTAAGACAAACATTAACGAAAATACGGAGGAATATATAAAATGGCAAGAATTAAGGGCGCCATGGCGACTCGCAAGAGAAGAAATAAGATCCTGAAGGCCGCCAAGGGTTATTGGGGCGCAAAGAGCAAGCATTTTAAGATGGCTAAGCAGGCCGTAATGAAGAGCGGCATGTATGCATACATCGGCAGAAAGCAGAAGAAGAGAGACTTCCGCCGTCTTTGGATCGCTCGTATCTCCGCTCAGGCAAAGGTTAACGGTATGAACTACTCTACCTTTATGAACGGACTTAAGAAGGCAGGCATCACCCTCAACAGAAAGATGCTTTCCGAGATCGCTATTTCTGACAAGGCTGCATTCGCAGAGCTTGCTGCAAAGGCAAAGGCTGCGCTTTAATTTCATAAAAGACGAAGGGCCTCGCGTATGCGTGCGCCCTTCGGTTTTTCTATTTTTTGACCTGAATTCGGAGAGAGTATGATTATTTCCGGTGAAACGGTAACAAGCCGTTCAAACCCCGCTTTGATGCGCTGTGCATCCTTAAAAGACAAGAAGTTTCGCCGCAAGCATGGGGCGTTTCTTTGTGACGGAATAAAGCTTTTTTACGAGCTTTGCGATGCGGGCTGTGAGATATCCCTTATCTGGGTAAACGAGGATATGCGCGAGCGTATCCTGCCTCTTATCGAGGCAAAGGAAAGGGAGTGCGGACGCGAGTTTGATGTAAGGCTTGCATCCGATTCCGCATTTTCCAAGCTCACGGATGAAAACGGAAGCGAGGGAATAGTGTGCGAGGCGCCGTTTATATCAAGGCATATTTCGGGCGAGGTGTCGCTCACGGACGGTGAGCGTGCCGTTATGCTTACGTCCCTGCGCGACCCCGGCAATCTCGGTACCGTTGCGCGTTCGGCACACGCCTTTAATATTACACGGCTGATACTCACCTCCGACTGTGCGGATATCTATTCGCCGAAAACTCTCCGCGCCGCTATGGGCGCGGTATTCAAGCTTGATATAACCGTTGTTCCCGACGGCGCCGAAGCGGTACGCCGTATAAGGAAAAGCGGCAGGCGCGTGTATGCCGCGGAGTTAAGAGCAGGGGCAGTAAGCCTGCTTGAATCGGACGTTAAGTCAAGCGACGTTTTTATAATCGGCAATGAAGGCACGGGAATACCCGAAAACGTATCCCACGAAGCTGACGGAAGCGTGTTTATACCGATAAACGCGCGCTCCGAGTCGCTTAACGCGGCGGCGGCAGCGGCGGTGCTTATGTGGCACCAGAGCTTGAAGGCTATGCCTTGAGCTAAGCCAACCGCTGTCATCCTTGAGCGAGAGTCCGCAAAAAGATTCTTCGCTTCGCTCGTATCATCGCCTCCAAAGGCGGCGGGTCCCTGCGGTCGCGTCTATCTCGCTTACGCGAGATACGTTTGAATGACATTTGCGGACGGCAAGCGAAGGATCTTGCGGTTGGCAACTCCATTGTTATAGGGGGTAAATTATGGCTTCTCGTTCCGACACACGTTACGGAATATGGCTTGCTATGTGTATTGGCAGCCGTGCGGGCGCGTACAGCGCGCTTATAAACGAATACGGCTCCGCGCGCGGAGCTTATAATGCCGATTTTTCAAAGGCAAAGCCGTCGAACGTAATTACCCGCAAGATACTTTCCGCTCTTTCCGATAAGGACCTTTCCGAGGCCTCAAGAATAGCGGATTACTGTGCGCTTAACAGGATAAGCGTGCTCTTCCCGAGCGACGAAAGCTATCCCGCGCTCCTTCGCGATCTGCCCGATCTTCCAGCGGTTTTATACGTTAAGGGAAGGCTTCCCGATTTTTCGCGTATTCCCGCCGTTGCGTCGGTTGGTACGCGTAAAATGACGGAATACGGTATGCATATGGCGTATTCCATGGGCTACGGGCTTGCAAAGGGCGGCGCCGCCGTGATAAGCGGTATGGCGGCAGGCGGTGACAGTATGGCACATTGCGGTGCGCTCGATGCGGGCGGAAATACCGTGGCGGTGCTCGGATGCGGTGTTGACCGCGCATACCCTGCGGGGAACGCCCGTCTTATGGAGGAGATAGCACAGTACGGTGCCGTAATAAGCGAGTATCCTCCCGGAACCGAGATCAGAAAACAGAATTTCCCCGAAAGAAACCGCATAATAAGCGGTCTTTCCCGCGCCGTTATCGTAACGGAGGCGGATGCGCACAGCGGTGCGCTTATAACCGCTAAAAAAGCAAAGCTTCAGGCGCGTGCCGTGTTTGCGGTGCCCGGTAAGGTGGGTGAGCGGGGAAGCGCGGGAGTAAACGCGCTTTTAAAGGACGGAGCGGAGGCGGCAACAAGTGCCGACGACGTTCTGAAGGATTTTCTTTTCTTATATCCCGATGCCGTAAAAACAAATGCTTTTATCGAGCGAACTGCCGAGCAGGCGGAATTTTCCGCATTGGCTTACGGTGCGGATATGGGAGATTATGCAAGGGAACGGAAAAAGCGGAAGGATAACGAGGAAAAGACCGCACCCGTACCCGATATACGCATAAAGAGCATTGAAAAAGACATATATATCAGCGAGACAGCAGATGATGATAAACCCGTGACCGATGCGGAGCTTTCGCTGATAGACGACAGAACACGGGCGGTATTTATGTCATTGCCCGATACCGATTTTCTGCCCGACGAGGCGGCAAATGCGGAATTTGACTGTGTGGATATTATGTGCGCGCTGACAATTCTTGAGGTGAACGGACTTGTAAAAGCCGTGCCCGGAGGAAGATTTAAGGCGAGACACAGGAATAAATAAACTTCAACATTTTTAACGGAGGAACGGGTAAACCCGTAATAAACGATGGCAAATCTCATTATCGTTGAGTCACCCTTTAAGATAAACACCATAAAGGGCTATCTCGGCTCTAACTACAAGGTGACCGCGTCCGTAGGACACGTGCGCGACCTTCCCAAAAGCTCCCTCGGCATAGATATCGACAACAATTTTGAGGCCCATTATATAAACATCCGCGGTAAGGGCGACGTTATCCGTCAGCTAAAAAAAGAGGCTAAGGCGGCAAACAAAGTGTTCCTCGCAACCGACCCTGACCGTGAGGGAGAGGCTATATCCTGGCACCTTGCCACGGCTCTGGGCATCGACCCCTCAAAGGCATGCCGTATAACCTTTAACGAGCTGACGAAAAGCGCAGTAAAGGAAGCGGTAAAGCATCCCCGCCCCGTTGATATGGATCTTGTAAACAGCCAGCAGACCCGCCGGATCCTTGACAGAATAGTGGGCTACAAGCTCAGCCCCTACCTCTGGAAGACCGTTAAAAGCGGACTTTCCGCAGGAAGAGTGCAGAGCGTTGCCACCCGTATAATCGTTGAAAGAGAGCGGGAGATAGAGGCATTTATCCCCGAGGAATACTGGACTGTTGATGCCGTGCTCAAAAAGGAGAGCGGAGAGAGCTTCCTTGCGAGATACTACGGCGAGGACGGCAAAAAGGCATCTCTTACCTGCAAGGCGGATGCGGATTCCGTGCTTTCCGATATGCAGGGAAAGAGCATCGTTGCCACAAGCGTTCGTAAGTCCAAGAAGCACCGTATGCCCGCGCCTCCCTTTACCACCAGTACCATGCAGCAGGAGGCTTCAAAGAAGCTCGGCTTCCAGTCCGCAAGGATAATGAAGGTTGCCCAGGAGCTTTACGAGGGTATCAACATCGGCCACGAGAACGGCGGAACGCACGGTCTTATCACCTATATGCGTACCGACTCGCTCCGTATTTCCGACGAGGCGCAGAAGGCTGTTTTTGCATACGTTGAGGAAAAGTACGGCGAAAATTACCGCCCCGCAAAGCCCCATGCATTTAAATCCAACACCGCCAACACTCAGGATGCGCACGAGGCTATCCGTCCCACAGACGTACGTATCGAGCCCGCATCCATAAAGAAATATCTTACTCCCGATCAGTTCAAGCTTTACAAGCTTATCTGGGAGCGCTTTGTTGCAAGCAGCATGGAAAGCGCCGTTATGAACACCGTAAATGCGGAGTTTGCATGCGGAACACACAGCTTCCGTGCAACGGGCTATACCGTTGAGTTCCCCGGCTTCCTTGCACTTTACGAGGAGAGCGCGGACGAGACCAAAAAGAATCAGAGAGAGCAGGAGTTTGTAACCACCCTGCCTCAGCTTACCGAGGGCGAGAGCCTTCAGGCGGCAGAGATAAATGAGGTACAGCACTTTACCGAGCCTCCCGCAAGATTTACCGAGGCTTCCCTTATCAAGTTCTTTGAGGAGATGGGCATCGGCAGACCCAGTACCTACACTCCCATTATCTCCACCATTCTTCAGCGCGGTTACGTAAAGCGCGAGGGTAAGAGCCTTAAGCCCACCAATCTCGGTGAGCTTACCACCAAGATAATGGAGGAGAACTTCCCCAAGATCATGGATTACGAGTTCACCGCGCGTATGGAAAGCGACCTTGACGGTGTCGAGGCAGGAAACGAATCCATGCAGAAGGTGCTGGGCGAATTCTATGACGAATTCAAGGTGTGGCTTGAGGAGGCATTTGCGTCCATCGAAAAGTATGAGGTGGAGCTTGCCCCCGAGGAGACTGATATAATCTGCGATAAGTGCGGCGCCCGTATGATAGTCAAAAACGGACGCTACGGCAAGTTTGCCGCCTGCCCCAACTATCCCGAGTGCAAGAACACAAAGCAGCTCGGCAAGGACGGCAAGGAGGCCGAGCCCAAGGAAAAGCCCGCTCCCGTTGAGGGTATGAAATGCGAGCTTTGCGGCGGCGACGTAGTTCTCCGTACGGGCAAGTTCGGTGAATTCTACGCTTGCGCAAACTACCCCAAGTGCAAGTTCACAAAGCAGAAGACCAAGGATACGGGCATCACTTGCCCCGATTGCGGCGGCAAGATAGTAATGCGCTTCGGCGGTAAGCGCCGCTCTGCATTCTACAGCTGTGAGAACTATCCCGATTGCCAGTTCTCCTCCTGGATGCTCCCCACTGCGGAAAAATGCCCCAATTGCGGCAAAACACTGTTTGTAAACAAATCAAAGAACCGTCTCGTGTGCGGAGACAAGGCCTGCGGATACGTAGCTGCTGAGCCTCTTACCACCGAGCAGATGCCTGAAATAGATGAGTAATACAATAGATATTTACGGCGCAGGCCTCGCGGGTGCGGAGGCGGCGTGGCAGGCGGCAAAGTACGGCGCGCACGTGCGCCTCTTTGAAATGAAGCCCGAAAAACGCACCCCCGCGCATACCTACGGCGGCTTTGCGGAGCTTGTGTGCTCCAACTCCCTGCGCTCCGACTGCCTTTCAAACGCTGTCGGGCTCTTAAAGGAGGAGATGCACCGCCTCGGCTCCCTTGTTATGGAGGCGGCGTATGCATGCCGCGTGCCTGCGGGCGGAGCGCTTGCGGTCGACCGCTTCGGCTTTTCCGACTATATAACCGAAAAGCTGAAAAGTAATCCCAATATCGAAATAATACCCGAGGAAAAGACAAACGGAATAAGCGAAAATCCGCTTATCATTGCAACGGGCCCGCTTACAAGCGACCCGCTTGCGCGTTGGATCTCGGGTGAGTTCGGCGCGTCCACGCTTAACTTTTTCGATGCCGCCGCGCCTATAGTTGATTTTTCGACCATAGATATGGAAAAGGCATTTTTTGCCTCGCGCTACGGCAAGGGCGATGCGGATTACATCAACTGCCCGATGGAGAAGGACGAGTATCTTGCCTTCCTTCACGAGCTTCTTAACGCACGCACCGCAGAGCTTCACGATTTTGACAGCGAGGCGCAGAAGAAGCCGAACGTTTTTGAAGGCTGTATGCCCGTTGAGGTAATGGCATCAAGGGGCGAGGACACACTACGCTACGGTCCCTTAAAGCCCGTAGGACTTCCGGACCCCAAAACGGGCAAGGAGTACTATGCCGTAGTTCAGCTGAGACGCGACGATAAGAACGGCACTATGTACAACATGGTCGGATTCCAGACACATCTGGCTATTCCCGAGCAGAAGAGAGTGTTCCGTATGATACCGGGTCTTGAAAATGCGGAATTCTTCCGCTTCGGTGTTATGCACCGCAATACCTACCTCAATTCCCCCGGACTCTTAAACGAGCATTACCGGCTCACCGACGGCAGACCGCTTTGGTTTGCAGGCCAGATGACGGGTGTTGAGGGATATATCGAATCTGCCGCAAGCGGTATGCTTGCGGGCATTGATGCCGCATTTATGCTGAGAGGGGAAAAATGCCCCGACTTTACCGATAGGACAGCTATCGGTGCGCTCGGCTGTTACGTAAGCCGCGGCTCAAACGGCAGATTTGACCCGATGAACGTCAACTTTGGAATAATAGCACCTCTTGATAAGAGGGTAAAGGGCGGAAAAAAGGCTAAAAACGAGGCTCTTGCCGCCCGAGCGATCGAGATCATTGACGGTATTGCCGAAGAACTGGCAAGCCGAGCTTAAGGTGTTATGAAAATAATAATCGACGTAATGAGCGGTGACAATGCGCCCGAGGAGCTTCTCCGCGGCGCAATTGAGGCGGCAAATGCGTTCCCCGCGGATATCGCCGTTTGCGGTAACGCGGAGGTGATCGACGCTGTTGCAAGGGAATGCGGGCTTGATCTTTCAAGGCTTGAAATTTGCCACGCGCCGCAGGTCATAGATATGGAGGACAGCGCATTAAGCGTTATGCGCGAGAAGAACGATTCCTCCATGGCGCTCGGTCTAAAAATGCTTGCGGAGGGCAGGGGAGACGCCTTTGTTTCTGCGGGTAATACGGGTGCGCTCGTTGCGGGCGCAACACTGATAGTAAGAAAAATAAAGGGTGTGCGCCGTGCCGCTATCGGTACGGTACTCCCTTTTACACCGCCGTTTTTACTGCTTGATGCAGGCGCAAATCCCGAGATAAGCGCGGATGATGCGGTGCAGTTTGCCGTTATGGGCTCCGTTTATACGGAAAAGATGCTCGGCAGACCCTCGCCCCGTGTGGGACTTTTAAATAACGGCGCCGAGCCCACCAAGGGCGGTGAGATGCGCGTAGAAGCGTATAGGCGCCTCACAGAGGACGAAAACGTTAATTTCGTCGGCAATGTCGAGGCAAGGGAGGTACCCTACTCCCCATGCGACGTACTGGTTGCCGACGGTTTTTCGGGCAACGTGGTATTAAAGCTTTGCGAGGGGCTTGGCAGTTATATGTTCGGGCGCCTGAAGGAAACGATGATGCAGGACGTTATAACAAAGGCATCCGCCCTTGTTATGAAGCCGAAGCTTAAAAAGCTGAAGACGGAGTTTTCCGCCTCCGAATACGGCGGGGCACCCTTACTGGGCATTTCAAAGCCCGTTATCAAGGCGCACGGCTCATCCGATGCGCACGCAATCAAAAATGCGGTAAGGCAGGCGATGACCGTCGTTTCCTCCGGAGTTATACCGGAGATGGCGCGTTATGCCGCAAAAAAACGCGAGGAAAGTAAAAACGATACGAAGGAAGGATAAATATGCTTCATTCCGAGGATTACGGCAAGCTTGAAAAAAATATCGGATACGTATTTGCGGATAAGGAAAAATTACGTCTTGCGCTTACGCATTCCTCGTTTTCAAACGAGCTTCCCGCAGGGGATCCGTGGCATACTCTCTGCAACGAGCGCCTTGAATTTTTAGGCGATTCGGTGCTTCAGCTTATATCGGGCGAGTATCTTTTCAGAGATTTTGCCCGCCGTCCCGAGGGTGAGCTTACAAAGCTCCGCGCATTTGCCGTGTGCGAGGATGCGCTTTTCATCTATGCGCGCGAAACAGAGCTTGGCTCTTATCTCCGTCTCGGCAAGGGTGAGGAGGCAACAAACGGACGCGAAAGAAAGTCCATACTTGCGGATGCCTTTGAGGCGCTTATTGCCGCAATGTATCTCGATGCTACGGAAACGGGCAGGGATGCGATTGCAACGGTAGGCGGGTTCGTTATCCCTTTCCTTGAAAAGCGGATAGAGGAAACAAAGAGCGGCACCGTCACCTCCGATTACAAAACGGCTCTCCAGCAGATCGTGCAAAGCGTTGCGGGAGAAAAGCTTGAATACATAACGGTAGCCGAAACGGGACCCGACCACAGCAAGGTATTTGAGGTCGAGGCACGCCTTACGGGCAACGTTATCGGCCACGGAAAAGGGAAGTCGCGCCGCGAGGCGGAGCAGCAGGCGGCAAAAGAGGCGCTTGCGCTTTTCGGACAATTATGACCGGCTAAAATTTCCGCATACTTCGTCAAGTGCACAAAAGCACCTCGCCGTACGTAAGTACGCCTTCGGTTTGCTTTTGCTTTTTCCTCGTCTGCGAAAATTTTATCGCGGTCGGGCAGATTGGATACATACACTGAAAATGCTATGAAAAAACACGTAAACATTCCCGTATTCGTACCCCATCTGGGCTGCCCCAACGATTGCGTTTTCTGCGATCAGAGGCAGATATCGGGACACAAAAGCTTTGATATTGAGGATGCGCGCAGGGAGATAGAAGAGATACTTGCGTGTGTTCCCGAGGAAGCCGAAAAGGAGATAGCCTTCTTCGGCGGTTCTTTTACGGGCATTGACAGGGGGCTTTTTCTCAGCCTCTGCGCCCTCGGCAAGGAATATACCGATAAGGGCGGAGTCGGCAGCCTGCGCTGTTCGACCCGCCCCGATTACATAAACGGCGCAATACTCGATCTGCTCGTTTCCCACGGCTTTAATGCCGTGGAGCTTGGCGTGCAGAGCGCGGACGACGCCGTTCTTTCGCTTTGCAGGAGAGGGCACACGGTATCTGATACCGAACGTGCGTGCCGCCTGATAAAGGAGCGCGGTCTGTGCCTCGGCGGGCAGATGATGATAGGACTTCCCGGTTCAAGCGGGGAAAGCGAGAAAATGACTGCGGAATTTATCTGCGCCATGGGAGCGGAGGAGGCACGCGTTTATCCGACGGTCGTCTTCCCGAATACCGAGCTTTGCCGTATGTACGAGCGGGGAGAGTATATACCGCTTGATACGGAAAGCGCCGTGGAGCGCACGGCGGACGTGCTTGAAATTTTCGACAGGCACGGTGTTAAGGTCATCCGCGTAGGTCTTTGCGAAAGCGAGGGACTCAGGCGCGCGGTTGCGGGTGCCTGCGCTCCCGATATGGGCGAGCGCGCAATGTCCCGTGTTTTTCTGCGCCGTGCTTATGAGGCATTCAAAGCTATCGGTGCGCACGGAGGCGATGCCGTGATCGAGGTCGGTGTGGGACAAACATCCAAAATGTGCGGCCACAGGAAAGAAAATACAAGGAAAATTAAAGAAAAATTCATATTTAATACATTGAAGGTTATTGAAAAAACTGACATAATAGGATATAATATTAAAGTTAAAGTATTATCTGACAAATAAGCGGAACATCCTTACAAGTCTTTATCCTCGGAGGCCCCAAATTGTATCTCAAATCACTTGAACTGCACGGCTTCAAATCCTTCCCCAACCGCACGCTTCTCAGCTTTGAGCGCGGAGCTACGGTAGTTATAGGACCTAACGGAAGCGGAAAATCGAATATTTCCGATGCTATGCGCTGGGTGCTTGGAGAAATGTCCTCCAAGAACATCCGAGGCACAAAGATGGAGGACGTTATCTTCGGCGGAGCGGACACGCGCCGCCCTATGAGCTTTGCCGAGGTAACCGTTACCTTTGATAACAGCGATACTATGCATCGCATAGATTCTCCTTATGAGGAGATATCCGTAACGAGAAGATATTACAGAAGCGGTGACAGCGAGTATTATCTCAACCGCAAGCAGTGCCGTTTGCGCGATATTCACGAGCTGTTTATGAACACGGGTATCGGCAGAGACGGATATTCCATTATCGGTCAGGGCAAGATATCCGAGATACTTTCAAAAAAGAGCGAGGACAGACGCAATATCTTTGAGGAAGCGGCGGGAATCGCAAAATACCGCTACCGCAAAAACGACAGCGAAAGAAAGCTTGCGGAGACAGAGGCGAATATGCTTCGCCTTTCCGACGTTATAAGCGAGCTTGAAGCCCGTGTCGGCCCCCTTGAAAAGGATGCCGAAAAGGCGCGTAAGTATCTTGAATTTTACGAGGAAAAGAAGCGCGCGGACGTTTCCGTGTGGCTTTACGATACAGACAATATGAACAGCGAGGAGGAGGCAGCCGCAAAGGCGCTTGCCGTCTCCGCGCACGAGCTTGAAATGGCGGAGGACACCGTAAAGGGCCTCGAAAGACAGTACGACAAGCTTTTTGAAGATGCACAGAAAACAAAGCTGGAATCCGAAAAGCTGCTTGAAGAGATAAGGGAAAAGGACGGACTTATCGCCCGCCTTGAATCCGAATATAAGCTCTCCGAAAACGAAACGGAGCACACGCTTGCGCTTATCGCCCTTGCCGACAAGGCAAAGGAGGACGGCGAGCGCGCGCTTGAAAAGACCGAAGCGGAGATAAAGGCCGCTGAAAAAGCATCCGAGGATGCCCGTGCGGAGATATCCCGCCTTGAAGCGGAGTATGCTCTGCTTGCCGAAAAGCAGAGGCTGACGGACGAGCGCATCAGCGGACTTAACACCGAGATACGCGAGCTGCTGGAATCTCTTTCCGAGCTTGAAAAGGTGCAAAACGAGGGCGCTGTCCGCCTCGGTGTGCTTGAAAACGGGCTTGAGACCGATAAGGATGCGGAAAAGACTACGGCAGAGGAAATAAATCTCCGCGAGGAGGAGGCAGAGCGCTTCACGAAAGAAGCGGAAGCCGCCGAAAAGACCGTTAAAAAATACGAGGAGCGTGCGGAGAAGTGCGCGCTTGACATAGCAGAGCTTGAAAAGCAGAGAGCTATTCTTGCGGAAAAGGAAAAAAAGGTCAGCACCGATGCTTACGGTGCCGCCGCAAGCCGAGACGCGCAGAGAGAGCGTGCCGAAGCGCTTGAAAAGATGGAGGAGCATTTTGAGGGCTACAGCTCCGCCGTGCGTACCGTTATGCAGGATTATGCAAACGGCGCATTTAAGACGGCGGGCAAGGTCTACGGCCCCCTTTCCAAGCTTATTTCCGCAAAGCCCGAGCACAATATAGCGATCGAGACCGCGCTTGCGGCAAATATACAGAACATCGCCGTTGATAACGAACAGACGGCAAGGGACGCGATCTATTACCTCAAGCATAATAACGCGGGCCGTGCGACATTCTGCCCCGTCAGCTCCGTTACTCCGCAGGAGGAGACCTACGAGCAGACTCAGGCACAGAAGTGTAAGGGCTGTATCGGCCGTGCGGACGAGCTTGTTGAGTGCGACCCGATGTACCGCGATATACTTTCACGCTTCCTTGCAAGAACTCTTGTGTTCACCGACCTTGAGAGTGCTACGGAGGCGGCAAAGAGCCAGAAATACCGCATAAAGGCGGTAACGCTTGACGGACAGGTAGTAAACCCCGGCGGAAGCTTCACGGGTGGTTCCGTCCGCGGAGGCGGAAACGGAATGCTCTCCCGCCCCGCACAGATAGAAAAGCTCAAAAAGGGTGCGGATGCCGAGAACGCACGTTACGAAAAGCTTACGGCAGAGGCGGATGAGCTTGCAAAGAAGATAGCCGAAGCCGAGAGAAGCGCCGCAAGACTGCGCGAGGACAGAGAAATGATGCTTGCCCTCGGCGGAGCGGAAAAAAGCTCCATGGAGGCGGCAAAGGCAAAGGCGGAATCCGCACAAAGCATACTCCAAAAGCTCCGCGCAGATATGGACAGAATGTCCGATATGCGCGTAAGCGCCGCGGCAGAGGCGGAAAAATTACGTGCGGAATCCGAAAAACAGCAGCAGGCTATCGACAGCGTGCTGAAGCTGCGCGAGGAAAAGTACGTTCAGCTTAACGCCGAGCAGGACGAAAAGGAAGCGCTCAGAGAAAAGGAAAGCGCCGCCCTTGTCGCCCTTGCGGAAAAGAGAAGAGATGCGGAAAACATTACGCTTTCAAAGCTGAATCTCGACAAGCGCGCAGATGAGATAGAGCGCGAGCTTGAGATAGGAGAGAGCAGAAGAGGCGAGTATCTTTCCACCCTTCGCTCGCTTGAAGAGGGCAGAAAGCTCAACCGCCAGAATGCCGAGAGCGTTATGAATATGCGTGCCGCGCTTGCGGAAAGCAGAAGCGCGCTTGAGGCTGACGGTACGGAGTTTGAAAAGAAGCAGAACGAGCTCTACCGCCGCATAAAGGATAAGAACGCGGAAAAGGAGCTTATCTTCCGCACACATACCAAAAACGAGGAAAAGGCGCGCAGGCTGACAGAGCTCCGCGAGCGCCTGACAGAGCAGCTTGCCGAGGAATATCAGCTTACCTATTCTCAGGCTGTTGCACTCGGATACCCGAAGCTTACGGAGGAGACAAAGCCCGAGACGGTAGCACTCCAGAAGAAGCTGAAGAACCAGATGAAGGCACTCGGAAACGTAAACGTTTCCGCGATCGAGGAGTTTGCGCAGGTCAAGGCGCGCTACGACGAGCTTTCTACTCAGTATAACGACCTTGTTGAATCAAGAACGAAGCTGACAGATTTTATAGCTTCCATAGAGGGCGAAATGAAGCGCCGCTTCATTGACACCTTCGAGCGTGTAAACGGCTTCTTCGGCGAGGTGTTTAGTGAGCTGTTCGGCGGCGGACACGCAGAGCTTCTGCTTACCGACCCCGAAAATATACTTGAAAGCGGCATCGACATCAAGGCGGCGCCCCCCGGCAAGATAGTAAAGAGCCTCTCCCTCCTTTCGGGCGGCGAGCAGAGCTTTGTTGCCATTGCGCTTCTGTTTGCGGTGCTTAAGGTAAATCCCTCGCCCTTCTGCATCTTCGACGAGATCGAAAGTGCGCTTGACGAGGTGAACGTAGCCCGCTTTGCGGAGTATATCAAAAACTTCTCGGAGGAGACACAGTTCATCCTCATTACCCACCGCCGCGGAACCATGGAGGCGGCAGACCGTATGTACGGTGTAACGATGCCCGAGCAGGGCGTATCCAAGGTCATTTCCCTTAACGTGGGAGATTTCGACAACAAGAACGGAGATTTTTCTGATGGCATTTCTTGATAAACTGAAGGCGGGTCTTCAAAAAACAAAGAACGCCTTTATGGGACAGATAGATAACGTGATCCGCAGCTTTGTAAAGATAGACGAGGATCTGTTTGACGAGCTGGAGGAGCTGCTTATCACCTGCGACGTAGGTGTTGGCACTACCGAATACATCCTTGACGAGCTTCGCGAAAAGGTAAAGGACGGACGCTTAAAGGAGCCCGAGGACGTGCGTATAGCACTTAAGGAGATACTCTGCTCCCTTGTGGGAGAGGGCGAGCCGCTTGATCTTTCAAAGGCACCTGCCGTTGTACTCGTTATCGGAGTAAACGGCGTGGGCAAAACTACCACCATAGGCAAGATATCCTCCCATTTTGTCGGCGAGGGCAAAAAGGTCGTCGTTGCGGCGGCGGATACCTTCCGCGCGGCGGCGATCGAGCAGCTGGGTGTGTGGTGCAAGCGCGCGGGCGCGGATATGATAGCGCAGTCGGACGGCTCAGACCCTGCGGCAGT
>JAZQFL010000065.1:0-9337 GCA_045539485.1 Eubacteriales bacterium | reverse complement strand
AGGAGTAGATGCCTCAGTTACTCTTCCGTCGCCGTATTTATAAAGATAATCGGATGAGATCACAACCTTATCGATATACTGAAGCAGATATTCCTCTGTGCAGAAGTCGATTCCGAGTATGTCACCGTCGGTGAGATAGATAGGCAAGGCGACGTATCCGTCCTTTGCGGTGTAATACTCAATGTATCCTACGCAAAAGCCGTCCATATCTCCGTTAAGGAAGTTTTTTGACCTGCGCTCCGCTATCTTTGCGGCAATATCGCGCGAGATGCGCTTGTCTTTTTCAATGGAGAAATTATTGTATATCGGCGCGAATTGATATTCGATGTACATATAGCTATCGTACACATAATCGTCATTATCGGCGGGGAAGAGTGCCGCAAGCAATTCAATTCCGTCATTGCAGGAGGCGCGGATCGCTTCAAAAAGGAGCTTTTCGCTTTCCGCATCAAAGGAATAATGCTTTACGATGCCGATTCCGAGCTTGGGCTTGAGCACAAATTTGTAGGTTTTGTAATAATCGTAGCTCATTCCGATCGAGGAAATGGTGTATTCCTCCTCGGGTACTGCCATCTTTGTAAAATGAGTTGCGGCGCCGAGAACGCTTTCGTTGTTCTTTTTGTCAATGTATTCAAGCAGCTCGCCGCACTTTTCGGGATCAAGCTTCAGCTCGCCGAACGGCTGAACCCTCACGGTGATGCTTTCGGTGTTTTCGGGGGTATACTTGCGGTTTTCGATATGGCTTCCCAAACACAGGAATCCAATAACGAAAACTATAAGCACCACGGTAAGTATAGCGGCGGCTTTTACACCCGTAAAAAGCTTTTTGCCCGAACGGTAGAGGAACAGATTGAGGATGAGGAATACAACGAACACGCCCCAAACGATACCGAAGAACAGACCCACGATACCGAAAAGCTCGTCAAAGAACAGTGCAAACAGTATTCCCGCAGGGATAAGTGCTGTGATCTTGATAATTTCGCCTACCTTGCGGAATACGGCGCTCTCGCCCGAGTTCTCCGCAGGGCGCTTTCTGAGGATAAATGCCGCGGCAACGATAATGAGCACAGATGCGGCTATAATGAGCACTACCTCATACCAAGCAAGCGATGCGTAGAAATCAATATCCGTTACCTTGATGGTATCGGGATAAGGTCTTGTATATGCATCGCCCAAGCCGTTTTGCAGCATTACCATACGTACAAGCGGAACTGTATAGGTGACGAGGCTTTCCGATTCAAGCCAGGGCAGATATGCATTCGGTGCGGAAAGGTTAAACATTACCCAAATGCAAAGCTGATATGCGGGCAGTATAAGGAATGTCCATACAGTCAGCAGTATGTTTGCCCCGCCGCGCGAGGTAAGGCTTGCGGCAAATACCGTGAACGCATATACCCAGAAATACATCAGAAGGGTCTGCGCGCCAAGCTTTACAAATGCGGGTATTATCTCAAAAAATCCGAAATGCGGATTTGATGCGAATATGAATACCGAAACGACCACGTTTATAAGATACGCGGCAATGGCGGGAATTGCTCCCGTTACGGTACGGGTAATAAACAGCTCTGTGCGCGTTACGGGGAGGGAGAAATAGAAATACGCGCTCTTCTTGTTGTGGAACATACTGAAGGCGGCAACACCCGAAATAAGACCCGCAACAAGCATTACCCACATTGCGGCATACATCGGCGTTGCTATCGCTCTCAGCTTGTCAACTCCGCTTACCGCTCTTTCGATGTCGTAGGATGTAATGTTGCTGAGCGAAACAACGGGAAGCGCCATAAACATGGCAACGGTCCAAAGTAAGAACTGCGTTCTGGTCTGAAGCAGCTCGCGAAGGAAGAAGGAAGGGTTTTTGCCCGCTTTTTTAGCCGATAAGATGCTTAGCGTCATAGCCTTTTTCCTCCATTTCCGTAATAAATATCTCTTCAAGCGTTAAGGGGATGAATTCGTAGAAATCAGCACCCGCGTTCTCGAAGAAGCTTCTGCAAAGCTCCTCATCACCCGATACCACACAGCTTAGCATAGTACCGCGCACGGAGGGCTGACCGAAGCGCAGTCCCTCGTACTCAAGCCTCTCGGGCATACTTTCAAATCTTGCCTGAACGGTGCGTACGTTGTCCTTAAGGGTATCTATCTCGCTTTCAAAGAGCATTTCGCCCTTATGAAGCAGTGCAAGGTGGTCGCAGATGTCCTCAAGCTCGCGCAGGTTGTGCGAGGCAAGGACTACCGTCATATTTCTTTCCGCAACCTCGGCGGCGATAAGGCGCTTTACAAGCTGGCGGATAACGGGGTCAAGTCCGTCAAAGGTCTCGTCGCACAGCAGATAGTCGGGATGCGCGGCAAGTCCGAGGACAACGGAAGCCTGCTTCTGCATACCCTTTGAAAATGTGTTTATCTTCCTTGCGGAGGGAAGACCGAACTGCCCTGCAAGCTCCTCTGCGCGCTTGCGGTCGAAACGAGGATAAACAGAGGAAAGATATGCGGCGTTCTCTCTTATAGTGGAATGCGGGAAAAAGAAATGGTCGTCCGAAAGGTAAAACAGCTTGGATTTTGCCTCGGGATTTTCCCAAACATTCTCGCCATCTGCAAGTATCTCGCCTTCATCGGCGGCAAGAATACCCGCTATCATACGCAGAAGCGTTGATTTACCGGAGCCGTTAGAACCGACAAGCCCGAATATGCATCCGTTTTTCACGTTTGCAAAAAGGGAATTTACCGATTTTACGTTTCCGTATGATTTGGATAGATTTTTTATTTCAATCAATTTGTTACCTCCATTCGCGCTCGAGAAGCTCGTAAAGCTCCTCCTTGCTTACGCCAAGCAGCTTTGCCTGCCTTATGGCGTTTGTAACCGAGCTTGTTACCTCCGCCCTGGCAGAATTTGCCGCGGCGCTGAGATCGGATGAAATGAAGCTTCCCCTTGCGGGCAGGGAATAGATTATCCCGTCGCGCTCCAGCTCTGCGTATGCCTTTTGTATCGTGTTCGGGTTAATGGCAAGGTCGCAGGCAAGCGCACGCACGCTCGGAAGCTGTTCATCGGGCGCAAGTATTCCGCTCAGCGCAAGCTCTGTTATATTGTGGCGGAGCTGCTCGAAGATCGGTGTGCGGGATTTTACGTCGATCGATATTTTGCTCAATCCGTTCTCTCCTTCCTTGTGATCTTTGTGTATTAACTGTATTATTTGTGTTAGTACAGTTGCATTATAATATGCCAAGAAAGATTTGTCAATACCTGAAAAAGAAAAAACGGAGCCGAAAACGGCTCCGTTAGGAGAATTTACATTTTGTTCATAAACCTATGCGCAAATTCGGCAATTAGCTTTGCCGTGCCCTCGATGCCTAAAAGGGAAGAATTTACGCAAAGATCATAATATTTGGTGTCGCCCCACTTTTTGCCCGTGTAGAAATTGTAATAGGATGCGCGCTTTTTATCGCCCTTGTTAATCTTTTCAAGCGCCTTCTTTTCGTCACAGCCGTCGTTTTCCATAACGCGGGCAACGCGGAATTCGGTATCCGCATATATGAACACGCGGATGACGTTTTTTTCCTTTGCGAGGATGTGATCGGAGCATCTGCCGACAAAAACGGCATTTTCGTTTTTTGCGATATTCTTTATGACCTCGGTCTGAGCGATATAAAGCTTATCGTTTACGGGAAGATGATATCCGAGTCCGCCTGCGGAATAGTGCGCTGTGTTCGTAACAACGGAGTAGAGCAGACTTGTTGTGGGCTTTTCGTCAATGCTTTCAGCCGTTTCCTTACTGAGATTGCCGTGTTCTGCGGCAAGCGTGATTATCTCATCGTCAAGAAAGCGGAATCCAAGCTCCTCTGCGACACGGCGGGCGATCTCCCTGCCTCCGCTTGCAAGCTGGCGTCCGAAGCAAATACTGTAAAACGGCATATAAGCACCTCCTCTTTTACTTTATTTTACCATAAGTGCGTAAAAAAGTAAAGAGGTTTTTTTGGCGGTTAAAGAAAACCGACCGCAAGATCCTTCGCTTCGAAATACCCTTTTCGTCATTCTTGAGCGAAGCGAAGAATCTAAAAAGGGTATTTCTCTGCTCAAGGATGACGGCGGTCGGTAAATTCACAGCGCTTTGCCGTCAAAGAACGTCTCCACCGTCTTTTTGCAGACTGCGGGACTGTAGCGCCAATAATCAAGGTGCTCGCTGTTTTCTATGGGAAAGGTAGGCAGAGGACGAGGGGTGTTGATTGCGGGGCATTTATCTATTACAACAAGCTTTACCTTCATTTTTTCGGGGATGAGGCTCTTTATATAGACCGCGGCATACTGACCTTCCTCCAAGGTGTCGCAAGGCTCGGCAAGCCCTGCGAGGTTTGGGGTAAGCTCAATGAACGCACCGTACGCTTCGATACTGCGCACGATTCCCGTAACCGTCTGCCCAACGGAAAAGAGCGCGGCATTCTCCTCCCAAGTGCCGCAAAGCTCGCGCCGTGTTATAAATATCCTGCCCGCGCTGTCGCGGTGCTTGATTACCGCGCGTATACAGTCGCCGGGGGAAAAACGCTCGCGCGGGTGAGGCAGGCGCGATACGGAAATGCAGTCCACGGGAAGCAGGGCAAAGCACCCGCACCCGATATCGCAAAAGGCGCCGTAGCGCTCTGTATGCGTTACCTTGCAGTCGATGACATCACCTGCCTCAAGGCAATCTATGTAATTATGCTTGCATTCAAGCTGGGCCGCCCTGCGGGAGAGTATGAATAACGGCAGGCCGTCCTTTGCCCTCTCCTCGCCTATTACCTTGAATGCGACCGCCTTGCCCACTCTGCCGATGATACTTATCTCCTTGAACTTTTCGTCCTTACCGAGCAGTACACATTCTTCAAGGGGCATAATTCCGTGGGCGTATGGGCCGAGGTCTATTTCGAGGGAAAGCGCGGTGTTTGCGGAAATTGCAGGTGCTTCAAGCACGGTGCCGTTACGCATAGCACGGCGCACACCCTCCGCGCTTGCCAGAGCAATACGGTTTTCCGTGCGGTGCAAAAGCTCCCCCTCGGGATAATAATGCGGAACTATTTTGTTTTCCATTGGAGTGTCCTTTCCTTTTTTACTTGCTACACTCTATGCGCGGACAAGCGTAATTATGCCGCAAACAAGGTAAGTCTATCCGTCGCAAGATCCTTCGCTACACGCCTTGAGTCATTCAAGCGTATCTCGCGCAAGCGAGATAGAGGCGCCCAACGGGACCCGCCTCCTTTGGAGGCGATGACACGAGGGAGCAAAGCGACCGAAGAATCTACAGGGCGCTCTGCTCAAGGATGACTGCGATGAGGAAGAGTGGCGGAAAAACTATTGCAAAAAATGAGTGTGCGTGATAAAATGAAAGGGAAAATAACTTCAATGGAGGCTACTATGAGTCTTAAGAAGATAAGCGAGCTTAACAAGGTACCGCAGGCGTGTGACAGCCACGCGGATAAAACTAACAGCCGCCTTTCCCGCAACTTCCGCGAGAAGGTGACGATGAAGGGCGAAAACTGCCCCGCCGTTTCCTATAAGGTGTACTACCCCCGCATCAAAAAATGTGCTGACGGCACTTATATTATGTTCAATCAGGATTCCCGCGTTAGTGCTTGCGTTTACTACGCAAAGAGCTATGACGGACTCTATTACAGCAAAAGACAGCCGCTGTTTGCCGCAAAGCTTACGGTGCGCGATGACGGCGAGGAGGATAAGCTTTGCTATGCTTCGTGTGATGCTATAGTGCTGAAAAACGGCAAGATACTCGCCTTTGCTTCCTACAGATATAACAAGGGCTACGTGCTTGATGCCAAGTACAGCGGACTCTTAATGCGTGTGTCCGAGGATAACGGATCCACCTGGTCGCCCGAGCGCCTTATATATCTCGGCAGAAACTGGGAGCCGCACGCAATAGAGCTTGAAAGCGGCGAGGTTCAGGTATGCTTCAGCCATACGGCACCCAAGTTCTATCTCGATCCTACCGTGCGTAACGCAAGTAAGATACGCACCTCAAGCGGCTCTGCAATTATCCGCTCCTTTGACGGCGGCGAAACGTGGACACCTTCCGTTATGGGCGCGCCCTATGCCGCCCACCGCGTAACTCAGAACTACGTGGAAACAATGGAAAACGGCACCAAGATATTTACCAATCAGATGCCCGTTCAGCTTGCTCTCCATAACGGCGATATCGCGCTTGCTACCGAAAGCGATATGGCGGTAGGCAGATTTATGCTTACTATGTCCTATAGCGCAGATAACTGGGTGCGTCCGCTTGATATAGATGAGGACGGACCCTCAGACAAGCAAGCTGCATTTGCTTACGGTGCAGGACCCTATCTTGCGCAGTTTGAATCGGGCGAGACGGTGCTTTCCTATAACACCCTTGATATGTACCATATCCGTATGGGCGACGGCAGAGCAAGGAATTTTACCGAGGACAGAATGTTCGTTGCCTTTGATGAAAAGCACGGATATTGGGGCTGTACGCTTTGCGACAGCACGCATTCCATTCTCGTTGCTATGCCCAACGTAAGAGAAACAAAGGACGAGCGCGGCAGGATAGTGGGTTGCGATAATGATATGATGATAGAGCGTTATTATCTCAATCACGATATCCGCGCAGAGAAGTACGACGGAGGTAAGGCTTGGGATAAGTGCGGAGACGCGCTTTTTGCGGGCGGTAAGTGCCGTGCGCAGATTTCCGTACGTGCCGCTTATGATGATGAGGCGCTGTATATCCGCGTAGACAGACTTGATGACGTGCTCGAGCATCGTGACGGAGAGAAGCTGTTTATCTCCTGCGGTGACGGATTTATTACCTGCGATTACTCGCTTGAAGGTGAGGTATACGCCACCTTTAATTCAAAGACCGTGAAGGATATTGAAGTAAGCACAAAGCTTTACGGAAAGCTTGACGGCTATGCATTCTCCGAAAACGGCTCGGTTACCGAAATCAAGATACCGCGCAAGTACGTGGGCGATTGCGACAGCGTCGGTATTTACGCAAAGCTCAGCGATTATAACGGCGATAACTGCATCACCGACGGCTTCCCCGGTGTGGATGAAAACGATAAGGATACCTATTATAACGTAAGCCTGAAATAAACAAAAAACGCTTCAACGGAATTGACCGTTGAAGCGTTTTTTTTAGTCTTTATTAAGCACAGAGTGAAGGAACTGGCGTGTTCTGGGGTTTACGGGGTCGTTGAAGATCTGCTCGGGTGTGCCTTCCTCGGCGATAACTCCGTCTGCCATAAACAGCACGCGGTTTGCTACGTTTTTTGCAAAGTTCATCTCGTGGGTAACAACTACCATAGTCATACCCTCGTCCGCAAGGGAGCGCATAACGGAAAGAACTTCACCTACAAGCTCGGGGTCAAGGGCGGAGGTGGGCTCGTCAAAGAGCATTACCTCGGGTTCCATAGCAAGTGCACGGATAATAGCGATACGCTGCTTCTGACCGCCCGAAAGACGGCTCGGGTACTCATTTGCCTTATCGGTAAGACCGATGCGCTCAAGCAGTTCCATTGCCTTTTCCGTAGCCTCAGCCTTTGTTTTGAGCTTCAATTCAACGGGCGCAAGCGTGAGATTGTCCATTATGGTGAGATTGTTGAAGAGATTGAAGTGCTGGAACACCATTCCCATACGCTGGCGCGCATTGTTAAGGGGGATCGTATGCTCTGCGTTGTATGCCTTGATGGCGGCATTAAAAGCCTTGCCCTCGTTCTTTTTAAGCAGGCGCTCTGTAATTATCTTATCAACAGCGGCACCGCTTTCCATACCCGATGCAATAAGCTTTTTTGCCGTAGTGCCGAGAGCGATTATCTCAGGATGCAGATAGGCGTCAGCCGAGGTTATCATTTTATCCTCAAGCCACACTTCGCCCCCTGTGGGCGTTTCAAGAAGGTTCATACAGCGAAGCAGTGTGCTTTTGCCGCTTCCCGAGGGGCCGATGATAACAACCCGCTCGCCCTTCTTTATGTCGCAGGATACGTTTTTCAGTACTTTGATATCTCCAAAGTTTTTGGATACGCCTTTAACGCTTATCACTTGCCCTTAACCTCCTTTCGATCAGCTTGATAGCAAAGGTAAGTGCGTAAACTATCGCAAGATAGAATATAGCCGCAACTACCATGGGTGCAAAATAGCTTGCAAGATTGTTACCTGCGCCTACGTTCTTTGCGGCGGCGGTAAGGTCCTGCATTCCTATCATTGTAACGATGGACGTTTCCTTAATAAGTGCGATAAGCTCGTTGCCTATTGCGGGGATAACGTTCTTTATCGCCTGGGGAATAACTATCTTCATCATCGTGATGCGGGAGGAAAGACCGAGCGAACGGCCTGCCTCCGTCTGTCCGATATCAACGGAAAGAATGCCCGCACGGATGTTTTCCGCAACGTACGCACCGGAGTTGATACCGAACGCGATGATAGCGGTTATCTCCTGGGGAAAGCCGCGTATTGTAAGAATAACGAAAGCCATGATAAAAAGCTGAAGCGCCATAGGCGTTCCGCGGACTATCGTTATGTATATATCGCAGATAAGGCGGGGTATCGCAAGTGCCTTGTTTTCCTTGGGGGTGAGTTTAATAAGCGCAACGATAACACCGAGTATAAGACCGAGTACCGCCGCTCCCACGGAGATTATTAGGGTCAGCTTTAAACCGTGGAAAAATATGTCGAGATATTTTGCGGATGTAAATATCTCTTTTATGTTATTAAAAAACATTTCCTATCCTCGTCAAACGGGGCTGCGCGTTTCCGTGCAGCCCCTTGATGTATTAGCGTTTTATCAGTCGGTGATGCCCATGTGCTTCATAACGAGCTTGTTTACACCCTCGGTGCCGAGCTCTGCAAGTACTGCGTTGATAGCATCAAGCAGTTCCTTGTTGCCCTTGGTTACGCAGATAGCGTAATCCTCGGCGGTGGGGTAGTCAGCCTCTCCGTCAGCGCCCTTGTAGTAAAGAGCTGCGCAGGAGTAACCGGCATTCTTGCTTACTATGTACTCAGCGGGAAGCATATCGCAAACTGCAACGTCGCAGGAGTTAGCGGCGATAGCATCAACAGCGAGCTGAGCGCTGTCAAAGCGTGCAACCTCAGCGCCGGTGCCGTTGAGGATTCCGGTCCAGTCGTAACCGTCAACACCCTCTTTAGCTGCGATCTCGTCGCTTACGTAGAAGTCACCGGTGGTATCCTGCTGAACACCGATCTTCTTGCCTGCGAGCTGATCCCAGGTAACGTAATCGTCGCCGTCAGCGGTCTTGCCTGCTGGGGTGAGTGCGCCGTTCTTGTAAACAACGTACTGAACGGAGGTGAAGTAGGTGTTGGAGAAGTCTACCTTCTCAAGACGTTCGT
>JAZQFL010000064.1:0-3043 GCA_045539485.1 Eubacteriales bacterium | reverse complement strand
CTCACAGAACGACATGGCTACGATCCGACTTGCCTGATACTTTTCTCCGGTAAGAAAGAGACCGGAGATAGTCTTTCCGTTACCGTCAAAAGTACCGGTAAAGGGAGTTTCCTTATTACCGATAGGTGCATGGCCGCTCTTTGCGGAAAGGTCGATATCGGCTGTGAGATAATAGCTGCCGGACCACTTTGTGCTGTCCTTCATCAGCGCCAAGAGCTCATCCGCATTTGAAATTGCCGTACCTTCAGCCGCGCTGACGGAAAAAGGTATTGCACAAACAACGATGATGGCTGCTGCGATAAGCGAGAGGATTCTTTTTGCCTTCATAATGGTTCTCCTTTTGGTTTTTTATTTTTCGGGGAGTCTTCTCCCAATGTTTACGGTTTATTTCCAGCTGTCGATTACTTTTCTGTATCCGTCATTAACTACCTTTATCTGCTGTTGTGCAATGGTGGAGTTTGCATTGTAGATACTTGTAAAGTTATTATCCTTTGTACGGAACATATTGAGAAGGAGAGAGTTCATATTTCCGATACGGTGAAGCTGACCGATATCGTACATAAAGCTGTCGTAGATGATATCAAGCATTGCTATACTTTCCTCATCTCTGAAGTACGTGCCTTTAATGGTCTTTTCATACACAGCAGGCTTTACGATCGTGCGTCCGTAGTATGCAAGTGCCTCGGTTACTACTGATGTATACTCGAGATCCTTCTGAACTGAGGGCAGGCAGAGGAACTGGGAGTTATATGTAGGAATGGTGCTGTAGTAACGTCCCTGTTCTTCATTCAGCATCGGGAAAGGAAGAATACCGAAATCGGAATCCATTTCTCTCATACTTGCGGTGTTATAAGTGGAGGTTGCCCAGAAGAGCGCCTGGTCATTTGTCCATTTCTCGCGAACGTTACCGTTATTGCTGTAGCGCTGATACTGAATAGCGTAATCGGTGTTATATGCAATGTTAGTGAACTTGTCGATTACGGAAAGCACCTGTTCGTTATAAATGGCAAGCTCGAACTCCCCGTCATCGTTAATGGCAGCGACCTTCTGTCCCGCGGAGCTTATAACGCCGAGAATGGAGTCATCCCAAGCGTACAGACCGTAGCGGTCCTCCATATCCATGAGTCCGTTACCGTCAAGATCCTCGGACACGGCACGGCAAAGCTCTGCAAATTTATCAAGCGTCCACTTCTTGTCAAGCACCAGCTTGTAAGGATCCTCTCCGCCAAGCTCCGCTCTTCCGAGAGCCTTGTTGTAGAAGATAACGTATGTGCAATCGGACTTTGCGGCTGTTATATCTCCCTGAGTGAAGAAGATACTGCCCATTACGGTGAGGTCTTCGTTTGCGTTCTGATCCCACCAAGGCTTTTCGAGATCTATATATCTTGCCTCTCCGAGAGGGGTAAGGTATCCGCTGTAGGAAAGAGTGGAAACGTCCATACCGCCGATAAGACCCATATTATAGTCTGCATCGTTAGCATCAACGGAACGGGAAATACGCTTGTAACCGGAACCGTTGCCGACACCGGATTTGTTTTCGTCGATAATTATGCTTATAACAACACCGAGCTGTTCCTCAACGGTTATCTTGCGCTTGTACTGCGCCTGATCGAGTACTTCGGTAACCGTTTCGTCAAATCCAAAGTCGTCATAAGCTACCTGCCCGGCGGAAATAACAATGAATTCTGCATCGTCATACTTGGTTTCGGGGATCTGAAGCTGTGCGGCGGGTTCTGTGGTTACCGTATCCGAGGATACGGGGGTATCCGTCTTTGGAGCATCCGTAACGGAAGGGGCAGTTGTGGTTGCTGTCTGATTGCCGCCGCACGAAGCAACGGACAATGCCATCAGCGCAACAAGGATCAACGCAATTACTCTTTTCATGTTTTTTTCCTTTCTCTTTTATCCGAGCGCACTTGTAAGCACCGCTTGCACCTCTGCAAGTCTGTCCTTGGAAGGAGGCAGTGTATCCTCCATAGGATACTCCAATCCAAGCGCTGCATATTTTGTACGCGCAAGATCGTGATAAGCGAGTGCCTTAACGGCACGCACGTTTTTTAGATGCGAGATGAACTCGGCAATCTTTTCCGTTTCTCCGTCATTCATCTGCGGAATAAGGGGAAAGCGTATTTCCATCGGCATACCGACGGAATCCAGATATTTTATATTATCAAGTATCTGCTGTGACCCAAGACCCGTAAGTCTGCGGTGAAGTCCGTCATCAATTGCCTTGATATCGCACAGGAACATATCCGCAACCGAAGCAACGCGTTCCACCGAGCTTTCGGGAACCGAAAGCGAGGTATCTATCGCCGTATGTATCCCCTCTGCTTTCAGCAGGTGCGCAAGCTCGCACACAAAATCTGCTTGCAGAAGAGGTTCCCCGCCCGAAACCGTAACTCCGCCGCCCGTTTTTTCGTAAAACGGCTTATCAATGAGAAGCTCGGGCATGATCTGCGACGCAGTAGTAGTGATACCGAAAAGCTTGTTTGCCTTCTCCGGACAAACGCTCTCGCATTCTCCGCACGCAACGCACTTTTCCCGCAAAAAACGGTGAATTCCGTTTTGGGTTACGTGCGCACCGCTCGGGCAAACGGAAACGCAGGCACCGCAGCTGATGCATTTGTGAGCGTAATGCGCAAGCACCGGCGGAGCACACAAGCCTTCGGGATTGTGGCACCAAAGACATCGAAGTGGACAGCCTTTTAAAAACAGAGTTGTTCTTACCCCGGGGCCGTCGTGTATCTCAAGCCGTTTTATTGCAAAATAAATTCCGTTCGTTTCACGCATACATTCCACCGGATGCACGTTTTATAAAATCGGACTGTACGACGGGATGCATATTAACGAAATACTCGTTCCAGCCGCACACACGCACCTGAAGGTCGGGGTAATTCTCGGGTTTTTCCTTTGCTTCAAGCAGGGTCTCAACGTCTATTACGTTACCCTGTATGCAAAAGCCCTTGTTTTCGAAAAATATCTTGATTATGGAGCACATAAAATCAAGACCCGCCTCACCTTCAACTGCGGAGGGGTGCATCAT
>JAZQFL010000063.1:0-3066 GCA_045539485.1 Eubacteriales bacterium | reverse complement strand
CATATTGAAGCGCGCATCGCCCATATAAACGAGCTTTACACCCTTAAGAGAGCCGAAATACTCCTTAACGGTGAGGAAATCCGCAAGGATCTGAGTGGGGTGGAACTCATTGGTAAGTCCGTTCCAAACGGGAACGCCTGCGTGGCTCGCAAGCTCCTCCACGATATCCTGTCCAAAGCCGCGGTACTCGATACCGTCAAACATTCTGCCAAGCACGCGCGCGGTATCGGCAATGCTCTCCTTTTTGCCTATCTGCGAGCCCTGAGGGTCGAGATACACGGGATGCATACCGAGGTCCGCCGCCGCAACCTCAAAAGCACAGCGGGTACGTGTGCTGGTCTTTTCAAATACAAGGGCAATGTTCTTACCCTCAAAGATGCGGTGGTGCACGCCGTTTTTCTTCTGCGCCTTCATATCGGCGGCAAGGTCAAGCAGATAGTTTATCTGCGCGGGGGTGAAATCGAGAAGCTTTAAGAAGCTTTTTCCTTTAAGATCGCTTTTAATTAACATATCAGACCTCTTTCGCACAAGCTGATTTGATTATTTCTATCGCCTTTTCAAGCAGGGGCATCGGAATATTAAGCGGGGGGAGCAGTCTTACCTTCGTTTTTGCGGTGAGGCAGAGCACTCCGTTTTCGATACACTCACTTACGATATCCGCAGCCGGACGGGTGGTGGTAATGCCTATCATCAGTCCCATTCCGCTTACGGCCTCAATGCCCTTTGCACCCTCAAGCGCGTCGAAAACATACTTGCCTTTTGCCTTTACTTCGCTAAGAAATGCATCATCCAGACGCTTTATGACGGTAAGTGCACCCGCACAGCAAACGGGATTACCGCCAAAGGTAGAGCCGTGCTGGCCGAAGGAAAGCACGTTTTCCGTCTTTTCGTTAAACATACACGCACCGATGGGAAGTCCGCCGCCGAGTCCCTTTGCGGTGGAAACGATATCGGGAGTGATACCGAAATGCATATAGCCGTAAAGCTCGCCCGTTCTGCCGTTGCCCGTTTGTACCTCGTCGGCAACAAGAAGAACGTCCTTTTCTGCGGCATAGGCGGCAAGTGCGCGGAGATAGTCCTTTTCAAGCGGCATAACACCGCCCTCGCCCTGCACGCACTCGAACATAACAGCCGCGGTCTTATTTTCGTCTATCGCCTTTTTAACGGCTTCAAGGTCGTTTGCGGGAACGTACACAAAGCCCTCGGTAAG
The DNA here is from genome assembly GCA_045539485.1 of Eubacteriales bacterium. Classification (GTDB taxonomy): domain Bacteria; phylum Bacillota; class Clostridia; order Oscillospirales; family CAG-272; genus RUG12395. The sequence goes on along the minus strand of JAZQFL010000063.1, from coordinate 1,856 downwards.
CGGCTTGAACATCGTGTGGAAATGCTCCTGACCCGTTGCCGCAAGGGTTGTCACCGTTCTGCCGTGGAAGCTGTTTACAAGGGTAATTACAGTGTAATATTCCTCGCCCTTTTTATCCTGCGCATATTTACGGGCGGTCTTTATCGCACATTCGTTTGCTTCCGCGCCCGAATTGCAGAAGAACACCTTCTTCATACCCGTCTTCTCACACAGAAGCTCGGCAAGCTCCGCGCAGGGAGCGGTGTAGTAGAGATTAGAGGTATGCTGAAGCGTTGCCGCCTGCTTTGCGACAGCCTCCGCCCAGATATCGTCTGCGGCGCCGAAGCAGTTAACTCCGATGCCCGAGCCCATATCAATATATTCCTTGCCGTTTATATCGGTAAAGACAGAGCCCTTGCCCGATACTATCTCAACGGGGAATCTTTTATAAGTATTGGCAACGAATTCGTTGTCCTTTTCCATTAAGAATGCCATTTCAGTCACCCTTTACCATAGTACCCGCACCCTCGTCTGTGAGAAGCTCCATAAGAATGGAGTGGGGGATGCGTCCGTCAAGAATAGTTACGTTCTTCACGCCCTCGCGGAGTGCCTCGATACAGCACTCGACCTTGGGTATCATACCGCCGGAGATGATTCCCTGCTCCCTGAGTGCCAGTGCTTCGCTGACTGTGAGCTCGGGGATAAGGGATGCGGGGTCGTCCTTATCGCGGAGTATGCCCGCGATGTCGGTCATCATCAAAAGTCTTTCGGCACTCAGCGCACCCGCAATATATGCGGCGGCGGTATCGCCGTTTATGTTATATACGTTACCCTGCTTATCGCTTGCAACAGTGGAGATAACGGGAACGTAATTCTTTTCAAGCAGTGCCTCAACGGGCTGGGGACGGATCTTCGTTATTCTGCCGACATATCCGAGGCGCTCGTCCTTTATCTCTGCCTCGATAAGTCCGCCGTCGATACCCGAAACTCCTACCGCGTGTCCGCCCTTCATCTGCAGAAGGGTAACGAGGGATTTGTTTACCTTGCCCGCAAGGACCATTTGAACAATGTCAACCGTCTCCTTATCGGTAACGCGGAGTCCGTCAACGAATTCCGCCTTTTTGCCGAGCTTGTTCATCAGCTCGTTTATCTCGGGGCCGCCGCCGTGCACAAGCACGACCTTGACGCCGATAAGCCAAAGGAGGGCAATATCCTCCATTACCTGTTCCTTTAACTGCTCGTTTATCATGGCGTTTCCGCCGTATTTGATAACTATTACCTTGCCGTTGAACTTTTTAATGTACGGAAGCGCTTGGGTAAGCACCTCGGCTCTCTCGGCATTTGAAATAATATCAGTCATTTTATTCTCCAATCAGGTGCGGTAATCTCCGTTTATCTTAACGTAGTCGTATGTAAGGTCACAGCCCCACGCAACAGCCTTAGCATCACCGTCGCCGAGGGTGATATTTATGTTTATCTCCTTTTCAAGGAGTATCTCCTTCGCCTTTTCCTCGGAGAAATCAACTCCGCAGCCGTTTTCGCAAACGCTTATCTCGCCCTTCTCGCTTGCAAAGCTTACGCCAACCTTGTTTACGTCAACGTCCGCTCCGCTGTAACCGATAGCGCAAAGCACACGGCCCCAGTTTGCATCAGCACCGAACATTGCCGCCTTTAAGAGGCTGGAGCAGATAACGCTCTTTGCAACGGTCTTTGCGTTCTTTTCGTCCTTAGCGCCTGTAACGGTACACTCAAGCAGCTTGGTTGCACCCTCGCCGTCGCCCGCTATCATACGGCAAAGACCGACGGTAACGGTATTGAGCGCGCGCATAAACTCGCAAAAATCCTCGCCCTCGCAATCAATTACGGCATTGCCTGCC
>JAZQFL010000062.1:0-3785 GCA_045539485.1 Eubacteriales bacterium | reverse complement strand
ATCGTGGACGTTACCTGCGATATAAAGTATGAGTACATCGAAAACCAGAGCGAGTTTGCGCAAAAGGTGCATTTTGCAACCACCTATGCGGGCAACCGCGTTGCGGGAAGCATACAAAGCATTATCGGCTGGCTTCAGCTGCTTGTTACCTTTGTAAGCGTACTTGTGCTGTTGTGGAATATTTTTCCCGTGCTTGCAATAATGCTGTTCGTAACGTCCATTCCCGCCGCAATACTCTCGTATATGCAAAGGGACGAAACGTACGTCCAAAACGTAAAATATATGATGGAGGGCGCGCTCGTCATCCATTATATGCAGATACTTACAAGGCACAATCCCTTTAACGATATCTGTCATTTCCGCATCTTTGATTACCTCAAGGGCAAATTCCGCGAGCTGTGCGATGATTATACGGGTAAGAAAAACGCGGTTACTCGCAAGCACGTGCTTATAAACAGCATAGCCGATCTCATCCGTAATCTTGTGTACGTTGCGGTCTTGCTTTTGACCGCCGCTGAGATATACAAAAATCCCGCGCTCGGGCTCGGAACCTTTACGCTTACGATGTCGCTTGCAAAGCAGTTCCAGAATGCAACCTCAAATCTGCTTATCCGCGGAGGCTTATTCCTTTCCGACGTTCCGTATATGCGCGATTTCTTCTCGCTTGATGAATTTGAAAAGGAAAACACCGATAAAAATGCAGAGCCGCGCGAAGAGGGAACTATAGAGTTTGAAAACGTGGATTTCACATATCCCGCAACCGAGCGGCAGATACTTAAAAACATCAACGTAAGCATCCGCGACGGTGAGCGCATTGCGATAGTAGGCGAAAACGGAAGCGGAAAATCCACCTTTATCAGCTTGCTTTGCGGAATGTATTCACCCGATAACGGCAAGGTGAAAATAGGCGGATACGATATTGAAGAGAATGTCACTGCGGCTCGCCGTACCATTTCCGCGGTGTTCCAGAACTTCGGCAAGTACGATGCAACGCTTCGCCATAATATTACGGTATCCGACCCTCTGCGCAAAGAAGATGATGAAGATGCCGCCCTTTGGGAGCTTTGCGAGCTTACGGGATTTGCCGAGTGCGTAAGGAACCAGACCAACGGCTTTGACGAGGAGATCGGCAACTTTGCGCAAAAGGGAAACGACCTTTCGGGCGGTCAGTGGCAAAAGCTTGCTCTTACGCGCGCGCTGTGGCGAAACAAAGCGCGCATAATGGTGCTCGACGAGCCCACAGCGGCGCTTGACCCGATAGCGGAAGCGGAGATATACCGTAATTTTGCCGAGATAACGGGCGGCAGAACTACCGTTATGGTCTCGCACCGCCTCGGTATAACGAGCATTGTTGACCGCATACTCGTGTTCCGTGACGGGGAGATAATCGAGGACGGAAGCCACGCCGAGCTGATGAAGAATAACGGCTATTATGCAGAAATGTACCGCGCTCAGGCAAAATGGTACGTAAAAACGGACGAGAACTAAACATTATTGCGAAATCGCCTTCCCTTTGTGGGGGAGGCGATTTCTCTTTTGAATGATAAAAGTATACGCAAATCCGATTACCGAAAATGTTGATTTGTTACCGAATGTGTGTTATTATAATACCGTCAAGCTTGATAAATTAATATACACGGAGGAATAAATCATGTTTATGGAAGAACGTCTCATAGAGATAGAAAAGATAATCAAAGAAAAAGGCAAGATAAACACTGCGGAGATTCAGCGTAAATTTGCGGTATCGTTTGAAACAGCGCGCAGGGATCTGCGCATTTTAGAGGAGCGCGGTGTGTGCAAGCGTACTCACGGCGGCGGAATTGCCGCGCTTCAGGTCGGCTTTCGTCCGCCCGTTGACCGAGATTTTGCCGATATGCAGGTCTTTGACAATTACCGCGAGATAGCAAGGTATGCGGCAACTCTTATAGAAAAAGACGATACTGTGTATCTTACTGGCGGTTCGCTTGGGTATATAATGCTTTCGTATCTGCCAAAGGATATTCATTATACGCTCGTTGTCAACTCTGTCGATATCGCAAAGGCGCTTAGAGTTTTTGACAACGTTGACGTATATCTTGTGGGCGGAAAAATGCGCCAAAGCGGATCGGTGGTCGACAGTCTTGCGCGTGAGTTTATAAGCCGTTTGCATTTTGATAAATGCTTTATCACAGGCGCGGGACTTACTGCGGATTTCGGTCTCTCAAACGGCACGGACGAGACTGCATCCTTCCAGCGTACCGTTATCGGAAACAGCCGCAAAAAATATCTGCTCATACCATCGTCAAAGGTTGGGGCGGATGCCTTTATCCGCGTTTGCGGTGTGGGTGAATTCAATGAAGTGATCACCGATTGGGATTGTGCAGACGAGGCGGTAAGTGCGCTTGTTGAGAGCGGTATCGAGGTGAAGATCGTTGAAAAATGCGGTGAATAGAGAGCTTCGTCTTCGCAATGCGATACTTGACAGGTACGTAAGCCTGCGGCAGTTTGCCGAAGCGGCAGACGTACCGTACAGCACGGTAATGACCGTTCTTTCCCGCGGGATCGGCGGCGCATCATTTGACACTGTGCTGAAGATCTGCAGAACGCTTGAAATAGACCCAAGAGAAATATGAATTGCGGCTATGCGTTCCGTGAATAGCGGAACGCATAGCCGATTTATATTGACCTCAGAAGATATATGTGATAAAATGTTAAAAACATTTTGGCGGTGAATTATGTATACAAAAGCGGATATATTGAAACAGCTTGCCGATATGAAGGCGCCGAAAAGGAGCGTTGTGCATATACATTCCTCTCTGCGTGCCGTAGGCGAGGTCGAGGGCAGGGGAGAGGGACTGCTTGATGCGCTTATCGAGTATTTTGTAAATGACGGCGGTACGCTTACTTTTCCCACCCACACCTGGGTAAATCTTATCGAAAACAAGCATCCCACGCTTGATGTAATAAACAGCAAAAGCTGTGTGGGCACGCTCTCAAACCTTGCGCTCGCGCATCCCGATTCGCGCCGTACCCTGCACCCCACACACTCAATGGCTGTGTTCGGAAAGGATCTTCTTACCGATGAGTTTATTGCCTGCGATAATGACGTGCATACTTCAACAGACCCGGCGGGATGCTACGGTAAAATATACGATTCCTATGGATATATACTGCTTATCGGCGTTGGGCACGACAGAAACACCTTCCTCCACTGTGCGGAGGAGATGCTGGGACTTCCGAACCGCATAAGCGCCGAGCCCGCCGACGTTACCGTAAAGCACGCGGACGGACGCATAGAAGAGAGAAAACTGCGCTACCATATTAATAACGTACACAATCACTACCCGCGTTACGAGGCGGCATTCCGCCACCACGGCTGTATCGTTGACGGCTTTGTTGGCGATGCGCCCGCAATGCTTTGCGATGCCGTGAAGATAAAGCAGGTGCTTGAAATGATATATGCAAGGGCAGACGGCACAGACGTACTGCTTGAAACAGAGGGGGAAATAGATGAAAAGCTATACAAAGGCTGGTCACAGACAAAATAAATTATAAAATATATTCCATTTTCGTTTTTAATCTGTTACAATATAAAGGATAAAAACTTCAGAAAGGACAAAACCAATGCTTGAAAAAAGACTTCTTGAAGAAATTCTCGGTATAGCCGTATCCACGGGTGCGGATTTTGCCGAGGTATACTGCGAGCTGACACGTAACGGCAATATCCGTCTCCTTGACCGCCAGATAGACGCAATAGGCGACAGAACCGTTTCGGGTGTCGGCATCCGTGCCTTCCTTGGCACAAG
>JAZQFL010000061.1:0-5765 GCA_045539485.1 Eubacteriales bacterium | reverse complement strand
TCCGACTTCATTGACCTTGTCGGCCTTGAAACGGACCGCGTAGTAAGCACCGTTTCCGGTACCGTTACCGCCAGCCGTGTTGTAACGGATAAAAATGACGGCACTTGGATGTGGGGCGAGCATATCGTTATTTTGGGAGATGACGGCAGACTGTATTTCTACTTTCACCTCAGCCGACGATTTGCGGAGCTCTATGAACGCGTCAGCGAGGGGCAGGTGATCGGTATTATGGGCAATACCGGATTTTCCTTCGGCGCCCATCTGCATTTTGAGGTAAGAGAAGGCGATGCCGCATCACGTATCAATGCGGCGGCGGTTCTTGGTATACCGAACGAGGAGGGCTGTTACGAGCCCAAAGAGGTGGAAAAGATGGAAGAAAAGGATATGATCAATGCCTACCTGCGCTACGTCGGCGCCGACACGGGCGATAAATGCTCTGCGTGGGCAAAGGACTATACCGGCTGGGCAAAGGCTGTGGGGATGTTTGCTTCGGACGGTAACGGCAATTACCGCTGGACGGCACCCTTAACAAGGGAAGAGCTTTGCGCAGTGCTCTACAGATTCTACAGAATTATAGAAAACGGCATCGCAGCCGTAAAGGAGTAATATGGAAGATCTTATCGTAACACTTACGGAGCTTGCTGTAGGGGCGGTAACGCTTGTGATTGCTTATTTCCTTGTGCCTTGGCTTAAGGAAAAAAGGTTAATGGGCATTGTACGTAAGGCTGTGGAGGCGGCAGAAAAACTGTCCGAGCACACGGAGCTTGACAAAAAAGAGTACGTGCGCCGTGTGCTTGCCTGCGCGGGTATAAAATTAAACGAAACGGTTGAAGCGATGATAGAGGGATGTGTGCTGGAGCTTGACTTACTCATATCCAATATCAAGGACCCCGAAACGGATGAAAACGGGGATTACAATTATTAAGGAGGGATCTTATGGCATACGATCCGTATAAGGCGGCGGAGCAGATAGTGCGCAACAAGGGGCGCTGGAGCGCCGCCGTGGCAACAGGTAAAAGCGGAGATGAGTATCACGAAAGGGCAAAGTATTACTATGCGGAGCTGAGAAATAACGGATACTCGGGAATTGCCGATAAGCTGGAGCAGTCCGGCTACGGCGAGGCGCTTGAATATCTGGATGCTCTCGAAAAAAAGGAGGATCACTACGATGCAAGCGGAGAGCTTGCGGCATCAAGCGCCAAAAGGGAATCGCTCGATAACAAGCGCACCGAGCTCTATGACAGGCTGATGAATGAGTATAACTCGCTGTATTCGGATGCTGAAAGCGGAAAGCTGTCCGAGGAGGGCGGGCGCATAATGGAAGAGTTCCGCACAGCAGGAGAAAACGCTGTAGGACATATTATTGCGGACAATGCCGCTACAAACAGCGGAAACATCAACAGCTATGCCGCGGCAAATGCTCACCGTCAGATGACAGATTATCTGAAGGCGGGTACAGAGGCAGTGGCGGAAGCAGAAAACGAGCGTACGGGCAGACTTCTTTCGGTTCTTGAAGGTATCTACAGCACAGGCAAAGGCATACTTGAGATCGGGGAAGAGAGCATTGATAATGCGGCATCTACCGCGTACGACGTGTATAAGGCAGCGCAGGAGCGTGCGATAGCGGACGGCGAATGGGAGAAGATAACTGCAGAGGATTATTACGGAGACCGATATGAGAAGTATCTCAGCACTCTTGTAAAATTGTACCCGGATTTTGCAGAGGAGATCAACGACATATTCCATTTCATCGGATAAGAAACACACGGCGCGGTGTAAAACACTCGGAAAGAGAATATTTGAAGGGAAAAGCGGTCGGAACGGGTGCCTGCGATAGAGGAATATCGTTACACTAACATGAAAAGGATAGAGAATTTTTACATTCTCTATCCTTTTTTCTTGACAAGCACTGCATTTGCAGAAGCAAATGCAACAATAGTTATATGCCGTCGCTACGCTTGGCGCGATATTACTCGCTTCACTCGTAGCGATATTGCTCCCGTCGGTCGCAGCGATATTATATTCGCCTCGAAAATTCCGCGCGCGGAGCGCATATCGCTGCCGTAGGCAATATCGCGCACTTGTGCATATCGCTCGCCGCGGGCGAATATAGCTGTGGCACCTGCTCTACGGCAGGTGCCACAAACGATCGCTTTTCTTCCTTTATATATAATAGGGTTTATTTGGGTAAAAATGCGTGTAGAAGTGCGTGTTTTTGCGCTTTCGGAACGGTTGTGCAAGGTGCACAAAAGGAAGAGGTGAAATTCTACGGATTTTCTATCAAAAAGTTTTCGAGAAATTTATTAAAAAATATTGCAAAGCGCGAATACATTTGCTATAATAGTTCCGCTTGATATGCGTTGAAGCGAAAGGTTGCCGCGAAAGCGGGTAATTTTCGTGGAGTATGTCCGTTGACCGGGCGACAGCAAGCAACCCGCAAAAAGTCGCTTTCCCGGATTCTTCGCAGTCCACTATGCGGAGAATACCGTTTTTTGTTGAAAGCGAAAGAAACACACGGAACGGTGTGCAAGCGGTTGATCGCCCAACTTTTTACCAAATAATATAAGGAGGCAAAGTCATGGCAGTCAACCAGAAGATCAGAGTTCGTCTTAAGAGCTACGACCACAAGCTCATCGACGCCGCAGCTCAGAAGATCGTTGAGGTCGCAAAGAGAAACGGCGCTACTGTATCCGGTCCCGTACCGCTGCCCACGGAGAAGGAGATCACCACTATCCTTCGTGCGGTTCACAAGTACAAGGACAGCCGCGAGCAGTTCGAACTCCGCACTCACAAGAGACTCATTGACATCATCAACCCCACAAGCAAGGTTGCAGACGCTCTGTTTGCTATCGAGCTTCCTGCAGGCGTTGAGATGGAAATCAAGTCCTAAGCACACAAACACTTCGCATTCATTGACCTTTTGGTCAAGTTGGCGTACCGCAAAGCGGAAATCCAAACGCCAACCAATAACCGAAAAGGAGGAAATAGGTTACAATGAATAAGGCAATCATTGGCAAAAAGCTTGGTATGACTCAGCTGTTCGGCGAGAACGGTGAAGTCATCCCCGTGACCGTTATTGAGGCAGGTCCCTGCTTCGTTTCTCAGAAGAAGACGGTCGAGCGCGACGGTTATGCGGCTGTACAGCTCGCATACGAGGATGTTAAGGAGAAGCACATCAACCGTCCCGAACTTACCCACCTCAAGAAGGCGGGCATCACCCCCAAGAAGCATCTCAAGGAATTCAGACTCGCGGATGCGGACAAGTATGGCGTTGGCGATGTTATATCCATCGACACCTTCGCTTGCGGCGACAAGGTCGATATCACCGGTATAACAAAGGGACGCGGATACACCGGCGCAGTCAAGAGATGGGGACATCACATACTCAGAATGACCCACGGTACCGGTCCTATCCACCGTCAGGTCGGCTCTATGGGTGCAAACTCCACTCCCTCCAGAGTATTTAAGAACAAGAAAATGGCAGGACAGTACGGTAATGAGCAGGTAACGATCCTCAACCTCGCAGTTGTTAAGATCGATGCTGAGAAGAATCTCATTGCTGTAAAGGGCGCGGTTCCCGGTGCCAAGGGCGGCATCGTGTTCATCCGTGACTCCGTTAAAGCATAAGGAAGGAGGATGTTAGAATGCCAGTTGTAAAAGTTGTTGATATGACAGGTAAGGAAGTTCGTTCCCTCGAGCTTTCCGACAAGGTGTTCGGCGCCGAGGTTAAAGCGGCTGTCCTCCACACGGCTGTCAGAGCATTTCTTATGAATCAGAGACAGGGCACTCAGTCCACTCTTACCCGCACCGAGGTTTCCGGCGGCGGAAAGAAGCCCTGGAAGCAGAAGGGTTCCGGTCGTGCCCGTCAGGGTTCCACCAGATCTCCTCAGTGGACACACGGCGGTGTGGCTCTCGGCCCGAAGCCCCGTGACTATCGCGTAACTCTCAACCGCAAGGTTCGCCGTACCGCTCTCTTCGGAGCACTTTCCTCCAAGGTTGCAGGCGGTGAGTTCATTGTAGTTGACAGCATCGCAACCGAGAAGTTCAGCACCAAGACCATGGCTCAGATGCTTTCTGCCATCGGTGCTGAGGGCAAGGCTCTCGTAGTTCTTGCAAACAACGACGAAAAGACCGTTAAGAGCTTCGCAAACATCCCCGGTGTTAAGACTGCACAGTTCAACACCATCAACGTTTACGATGTTCTCAACTGCGGCAAGCTCGTAATTGCCGAGGATGCGGTAAAGAAGATTGAGGAGGTCTATGCGTGATGAAAGCAGTACAGGATATAATCATCAAGCCGGTTATCACCGAAAAGAGCATGGCTACTCTCGACGCTAAGCGTTACACTTTCCGTGTACAGAGCAATGCAACCAAGTCTGAGATCGCTAAGGCTGTTGAAGAAATGTTCGATGTAGAGGTTGCTTCCGTCAACACCATCAACGTTAAGAAGAAGCCGAAGAGACTCGGTGTTCACGCAGGTTACACCTCCGCGTGGAAGAAAGCGATCGTCACCCTCAAGCCCTCGTCAAAGAGCATTGCTTTCTTTGACAGCATGAACTGAGTGGGAGGAAGACAAGATGGCAAACAATTATAAGCCTACGACTCCCTCGAGAAGACACATGAGTGCCCCCACCTTTGCTGAGGTCACCAAGTTCACTCCCGAGAAGAGCCTTATAGAGATCAAAAAGAAGAACGCAGGACGTAACTCCTACGGTCGTATCACCGTTCGCCACAAGGGCGGCGGAAACAAGGTTAAGTACAGAATCGTTGATTTCAAGCGTGTTGACACTTCTGCTAACACCGTAATCGGCGTTGAGTACGACCCCAACCGTACCGCTTACATCGCACTTCTCCAGAACGCTGAAGGCGATAAGAGCTACATCATCGCTCCTACCGGTGTTCCCAACGGCGATGTGCTCTACAGCGGTGCTGATGCGGATATCAAGCCCGGCAACACTCTGCCTATCGCTAATATCCCCGTTGGTACTTTCATTCACAACATCGAGCTTTACCCCGGTAAGGGCGGTCAGCTCGTCCGTTCCGCAGGTGCTGCTGCGCAGCTCATGGCTAAAGAGAACGGTGTTGCACAGGTTCGTCTCCCCTCCGGCGAGGTTCGTATCATCCGTCTTGACTGCAAGGCAACTATCGGTCAGGTAGGTAACATCGAGCATGACACCGTTAAGCTCGGTAAGGCTGGTAAGACCCGCCACAGAGGTATCCGTCCTACGGTTCGCGGTTCCGTAATGAACCCCTGCGATCACCCCCACGGTGGTGGTGAGGGTCGTTCCCCCATCGGTCGTCCTTCCCCTGTTACTCCTTGGGGTAAGCCCGCACTCGGATACAAGACCAGAAACAAGAAGGCGCGCACCAACAAGTTCATTGTTAAGCGTCGCAACGATAGGTAAACGGAGGAGATTGAAAAATGAGCAGAAGCTTGAAAAAAGCACCCTTTGTCGAGGAGAAGCTTTACTCCAGAGTTTGCGCTATGAACGAGAAGAACGAGAAGAAGGTTATCAAGACCTGGTCCCGTGCTTCCGTAATCTACCCCGATTTCGTTGGTCACACTATCGCAGTGCATGACGGCAGAAAGCATTTCCCGGTATATGTTACCGAGGACATGGTAGGTCATAAGCTTGGAGAATTTGCTCCAACCAGAACTTACAGAGGTCATGCAGGTGCAAAAACTTCTAAATAATAAGCAGATTATTCAAAGAAGTTTTCTGTAATAACAATTAGGAAAGGAGCCAAAGAGCTATGGAAGCAGT
>JAZQFL010000060.1:0-2815 GCA_045539485.1 Eubacteriales bacterium | reverse complement strand
GCAACCCCTCCAGCCTGCACGCGATAGGCCGAGAGGCAAAAAAGGCACTTGATGCATCCCGTGCCGCACTTGCCGCCGCACTTAACTGCGACGCAAACGAAATATACTTCACCTCCTGCGGAAGCGAAAGCGACAACTGGGCGATACGCGGAGGCGCACACAGCAAAAAGGGCAAAAAGCACGTTATTACCACCAAGATAGAGCACCACGCGGCTCTCCACGCCTGCAAGGCTCTTGAAAAAGAGGGCTACGAGGTGACCTACGTAGGTGTTGACGAAAACGGCTACGTTGATCCCGCAGACATTGCCGCCGCAATGCGCCCTGACACCGCGCTCGTTTCCGTTATGATGGCAAATAACGAGATAGGCACCATTCAGCCTATAAAGGAAATTGCCGAGATAGCGCACAGAGGCGGCGCGCTTATGTTTACCGATGCCGTACAGGCTGTAGGTAACATTCCCGTTGACGTCAAGGAGCTTGGCGTTGATATGCTGGCTCTCTCGGGACACAAGATACACGCGCCCAAGGGCATCGGCGCTCTCTACTGCAAAAAGGGCGTACGTCCCGACGTGCTTATCGAGGGCGGCGGACAGGAAAGAGGCAGACGCGGCGGTACCGAGGCACTTGCCTCCATCGTAGGTCTTGCAAAGGCGGCTGAAATAGCAAATGCCGAGCTTAGCGAAATGGACAAGGTCGCCGCACTCCGCGACAGGCTTATCGACGGTATCCTTGAAAAGATACCCTACTCCCGCTTAAACGGCGGCAGAAGCCCCCGTCTCCCCGGCAACGTAAACGTAGCTTTTGAGTTTATAGAGGGCGAGAGCCTTCTCCTACTCCTTGATATGGAGGGAATCTGCGCCTCTACCGGCTCTGCTTGCTCCTCTAACTCTCTGGAGCCCTCGCACGTACTGCTTGCAACGGGTCTGCCTGTTGAAAAGGCACACGGCTCGCTCCGTCTTTCCATCTCCAAGGACACCACCGAGGAGGATGTGGACTACATTCTTGAAAAGCTTCCCCCCATCGTGCAGAGACTGCGCGATATGAGCCCCCTCTACGAGGAAGTAGTTAAAAACAACAAATAAACACCTCCGCGCTTTTGCCGGACGCGCGCCGCAAGGCCGCGCTGTTCGTCATCCTCGAGGGAGCACAGCGACCGAAGGATCTGCGCGCCATACACAATATATCAACCCAAAGCGAAAGGATATAAAAATGGATTACAGCGAAAAGGTAATGGATCACTTCGCCCATCCCCGTAACGTGGGCGAGATAGAGGACGCAAACGGCGTTGGCACCGTTGGCAACGCAAAGTGCGGAGATATTATGAAGATGTATCTCAAGGTTGACGAAAACGAGATCATCACCGACGTTAAGTTCAAGACCTTCGGATGCGGCGCGGCTATCGCGACCTCCTCCATGGCTACCGAGATGATAAAGGGCAAGAGCATCAATGATGCGCTTAACCTTACAAACAAGGCAGTTATCGAGGCTCTTGGCGGTCTGCCCGCAGTAAAGATACACTGCTCCGTACTTGCGGAGGAGGCTGTTAAGTCCGCTGTTGCAGACTACTACAAGAGAAAGGGTATCGAAAACGAGCTTACCCGTTCCCTTGAGTGCAACGGTTGCTGCGGATGCGACCACGACCACCATCACCACGAACACGGCGAGGACGAGGAATAAGATTCCCACGGGGACGGATATGAAAAAAGAGACCGTACTGCTGGGTATGAGCGGAGGAATGGACAGCGCCTGCGCCGTGACCGTACTTCAAAATGCGGGATACGGTGTACGCGGTGCCGTACTTGCCATGCACGGCTATTCAGACACCGAGGGTGCCTTGGATGCGGCAGCCGCCCTCGGAATAGACATAACTACCGTAAACTGTGCCGCAGACTTCACACGTGAGGTCTGCGGTCCTTTTTCAAGCGAATACGCACTCGGCAGGACGCCGAACCCCTGCATAATCTGCAACGAGAAAGTGAAATTTGCAAAGCTTATCGAGGAAGCGGACAGACTTGGCATAGAAAAGATCGCCACGGGGCATTATGCGGGCATAGAGCTGCTTGAAAACGGCAGATACTGCATAAAAAGGGCAAAGGACGAAAAAAAGGACCAAAGCTATATGCTTTGGCGTCTTTCGCAGGAAACGCTCTCCCGCACCGTTTTCCCGCTTTATTCGCATATAAAGACCGATCTTCGCGAGGAAGCGAGAAGAATGGGACTTGCGGCGGCAGATAAGCCCGAAAGCCAGGAGATATGCTTCATTCCCGACGGAGATTATGCCGCTTATATAGAAAAAAGCCTCGGAACAAAATTCCCCGAGGGCGACATAACGGATGAGGACGGCAAGGTTATAGGCAGACACAGCGGCATAGTGCGCTATACCGTGGGTCAGCGCAAGGGCATCGGCGCTTACGGCAAACCGATGTTCGTGAAAAGGATAGACGCGTTAAACAACCGCCTCGTCCTCGGCGCCTCGGGCGAGGAATACGAAAGCACGCTTGAAGCCGACGGACTGATATTTTCGGGTGCAGAGCCTTTTGAGGGAACTATCGAATGCGAGGTCAAGCACCGCTACCGCGCGCCCGCAGTTCCCTGCACCGTTACCGTAAAAAACGGCATCGCATCGGCAAAATTGCACACCCCCGCCCGCGCAATAACCCCGGGCCAGAGCGCGGTGTTCTATGACGGTGAGCGCATACTCTTCGGCGGATTTATCAAATAAAAACAACGGCGGGCGACCAATAGTCGTCCGCCGCAGTCTGTCGAAAAAGTCACCCTAAGGGGTGACTTTTTTTTGTGGATATGGTATAATTGA
>JAZQFL010000059.1:0-2556 GCA_045539485.1 Eubacteriales bacterium | reverse complement strand
ACCGTAAAAAAGGTATACATAGCAAGCAGCATATATACTCCCAGCGGAGACGTCAGAAATCTTGCAAGCGGCGAGATATCCCGCCTTACCAAGCAGGCGGCGGATGAGCTTGGATTTACTTTTATCGACACCTACGCAATTACAAGAGATTATATGGCGGTTCACCATCATCAGGGCACTGACAGAGTGCATCCAGCAAAGGAAGGCGCACTGCAGATAGCTAAGGCAGTGTATGCGGGGCTTACCGAAACGGAAGCGGATATTGACGTTTATCCCGTCTCTGAAACCGGAGTTGTGTTTGTTAACGAAAAAGCACCTGCCGGAGGTGACGGAAAGACCCCCGAAACTGCAGTAAACGGCCTTGGTCAAGCTGTCGGTCTTCTGCGTGAAAGCGGAGGAACCGTGGTCATTTGCAGTCCGTGTACCGTTAACTATACCTGTCATCTCCCCGAAAACAAAAAGACGATCACGGTAACCTCTGTGTATAACGGAATTGATTACCGTGCTACCGCCAATGCAAAGATAGGACTTAAGTACAACTTCTTTATGTACGGAGATTTCGTCTTTGATGACGTTGAGATATCCTCCCTTGCTAAGAACCTTGTGTTCGTTTGTAATTTTAACGATGTTACGATAGGAAGCGGTGTTACCTGTACAGTCGGCAGCAGCACTGCAGGCAGTATTTTGTTCGTTGTTGGCGGAAATGAAATGTTTGGCGGCGAGGACGTAGAGCAGTTTACTTTGCGCGGCGAGTGTAATATTGAGATCAATGGCGGCACGTGGATGTACATCAGAGCCGGCAACCGCAGAAACTATGATAATACGCCCGTTGGCGGCGTTGCGGAGACGGGCAAGCTCACCATCACCGTAAACGGTGGAACGTACACCAATACCGGCGGAAACCTTACCGCCGCAACAGGGATGAACAGCAACCGCGGTATATGCAACCTTGTAATCAACGGCGGAGACTTCAAGGGCTCGATATACGGTGTCAGCCGTGTCAGCATCAAGACTACTGCCGAGGCAGCTGTAATGTCAGGCACTGTAAATCTTGAAATTTACGGCGGAACAATTGCAGGTAAGATCATTGCCGTGCAGGATAATTCCGTTAAGGTAACGGGAGAAGTAAACGTAACCTGTGCTAAAAAATATGAAAGTAAGCTTACCGGTAATTTTACAAACAAGATTATTAAGTAAAGAAGCAGTGAACAAGCACCGAGCGTGCTTGTTCACTGTTTTTATATGCTCACATATACTGATAACAGTATATAAAAAGGGGTAATAAAATGTCACGCTGTACGCTATGGCAGCTTAAAGAGAAGGAAGTAATAAATGTTTGTGACGGAAGAAGGCTTGGATGCGTGGAGGATCTGGAATTTGAAATAGATTCGGGTAAGATATGCTCGCTGATACTTTCCGAGCGCGGAAGCCTACTCGGATTTGGCAGAGGAGAGGGGATATCTGTTCCGTGGTCATGTATTAAACGCATTGGCGCAGACATAATTCTCGTGGATATAGGCGAGGCAGAGCCAGCATGTTGTGAAGGCGAACCCGACAGACCAAAGCCTCCAAAACCGCCTAAACGAGGACTTTTTGGTTAAATTCAGTTTTTTTGTAAAAATACTTGGCAAAAAATATAATTGGGTGTATAATAACTTCGTATAAGTATGTGTTTCTGTATTATTTTTGCCCGCATAAATAAAAAACAAGGATTTTGATATGGATATTAAGGATATTCTTGCAAAAGTAGACCACACCCTGCTTGATACCTGTGCGACTTGGGAAAAAATACGCGCCATCTGTGATGAGGGAATTGAATTCGGAACCGCATCCGTTTGCATTCCGCCATGCTTTGTAAAGCAGGCATCCGAGTATGTTGAAGGAAAGATCGCGATATGTACCGTAATAGGATTCCCGAACGGTTATAACACGACCTCCGTAAAATGCTCTGAGGCGCTTGAGGCAGTGCGCGACGGCGCTTCCGAGATAGATATGGTTATAAATCTCGGTATGGTTAAGGAAGGGAAGTACAGCGCAGTCCGCGATGAGATACGTGCAGTGCGTCTTGCATGCGGAGATAAGATACTCAAGGTGATTATTGAGACCTGCAAGCTTACCGATGAGGAAAAGATAGAGATGTGCCGAATCGTTTCCGAGGCAGGTGCTGACTATATCAAGACCTCTACGGGATTTGCCGAGGGCGGTGCTACAAGGGAGGATATTGCGCTTATGACAGCAAATGTTTCTCCCGAGCTCAAGATCAAAGCCGCAGGCGGAATTAAAACGAAAAAGGATGCCGAGGATTTTCTGCTTCTCGGAGCCGACAGACTCGGTACGAGCCGACTTATAAGCATTGCCAAAAACGAGGCGGCAGAGGGCGGATATTGATGAAAAGAAGAGCTTTTGTTATAGTGCTTGACGGTACGGGCGCGGGCGCCGCGCACGATGCCGCAGAGTACGGAGATGTAGGCGCGTTTACGCTTAAAAGCGCGCACAATGGCGGCTCGCTTAATATACCCAATCTCGTGTCCTTCGGCCTTGGAAATATCGACGGCC